>JAJDDH010000001.1 GCA_029260415.1 Phycisphaerales bacterium
CAACCCGGTGTTCACCATCGGCTGGCAGCTCGACGAGACGCTGCGGTACCACACCGACCTGAACAGGTCGCAGCGCCGCGAGCGGGCGATCGAGATGCTTCGCCTCGTGGAGATCCCCAACCCCGAGCAGCGTGTGAAGGAGTACCCGCACCAGCTCTCGGGCGGGATGCGTCAGCGGGTGATGATCGCGATTGCGCTCTCGTGCGAGCCGGACATCCTGATCGCCGACGAGCCGACGACGGCGCTGGACGTGACGATCCAGGCCCAGATCCTGGACCTGATGAACGGGCTCAAGCAGAAGTTCAACACCGCGATCATGCTCATCACGCACGATCTGGGCGTGGTCGCGACGGTGTGCGACCGGGTGATGGTGATGTACGCCGGGCGGGTGATCGAGTCGGGCCCGGTGGGGGACATCTTCCACAACCCGCAGCACCCGTACACCAAGGCGCTGCTCGAGTCGATCCCCAAGCGCGGGCGCAAGAGCGAGACCGGGCGCCTGCCCACGATCCCGGGCATCGTGCCCAGCCTGTGGGAGCTGCCCGAGGGGTGCCGCTTCGAGGCGCGGTGCCGGTACTCGGACGGCGACCGCTGCGTCCGCGAGGAGCCCGAGCTCGAGCAGGGCCCAGACGACCGTCCTGTCCGCTGCCACTACCCGCTGGGCTCGCCCCGCGAGCGGTCGGCCAAGCTCACCACCAGCGCCGCAAAGGGAGCCGCGGGCTGAGCGCCCGGATTGCCTATGTCACTGATCGAAGTCCGCAACCTGACCAAGCACTTCCCGATCCGGGGCGGCGTGCTCAACCGTGTGATCAACAAGGTCCACGCGGTGAACGATGTCTCGTTCGAGATCGCGACGGGCGAGACGCTGGGCGTCGTGGGCGAGTCGGGCTGCGGCAAGTCCACGCTGGGCAAGACGCTCATCCGTCTGCTCGAGCCGACCGAGGGGCTCGTCGCGTACGAGGGCGAGCAGATCACGGGCCTAAGCCACGGCGAGTTGATGCCCTACAGAAGGAAGATGCAGATCATCTTCCAGGACCCGTACTCCTCGCTGAACCCCAGGATGACGGTCAACGCGATCCTGAAGGAAGCCATCAAGCTCCACCAGGTGCTCGACAGCTCCGAGTCGATGGACGACTACATCGACGGGCTGATGAAGCAGGTCGGGCTCCGCCCGGGTGACAAGATCAAGTTCCCGCACGAGTTCTCGGGCGGGCAGCGCCAGCGGATCGGGATCGCCCGGGCGCTGTGCGTCAAGCCGAACTTCATCGTCGCGGACGAGCCGGTGAGTGCGCTGGACGTCTCCATCCAGGCGCAGGTCCTGAACCTGATGAAGGACCTCAAGGAGAGCCTCGGGCTGACGATGATGTTCATCAGCCACGACCTGAAGGTCGTTGAGCACTTCTGCGACCGGGTTCTGGTGATGTACCTCGGGCACGTGGTCGAGGAGCTGCCGACCGACGATCTGGACCGGGACGCCCAGCACCCGTACACGCGGGCGCTGCTGGGCTCCAACCCGATCGACGACCCGGACGATCGTCGCCCGCTGACGGTGCTCCAGGGCGACGTGCCCAGCCCGATCAACCCGCCCCCGGGCTGCCCGTTCGCGGGGCGCTGCCCGATGGTGGTGGACCGCTGCCGCACGGCGATGCCCCCGCTCGAGCGCAAGCAGAGCGGGCGTCTGGTCGCGTGCTACGAGGTCGAGTAGCGGCGCTGCGGATCAGCCTGATCGCAAGGTGCAAAAATGAACCGAGCGTCGGGCATCGCCCGACGCTCAGGGTCATAGGAGGAGAGAGACAAGACTCTCTGAGTATGCGCTCCGGTTCCGGTTGTGCCAGTTGTGCGGGTTGATTTGATCCTGCGGATTGCCCGTCGGCTCCCGATAACGCGCCCCACCAGCGTCTGGGCGTCCTCAGGCCCGCGCCGCGTCGAACCGGCGTCGGATCTCCGCCCAGTTGACCACGCTGGTGAACGCGTCCAGATAATCCTTGCGGTTGTTCTGGTAGCGGAGGTAGTACGCGTGCTCCCAGACGTCCACGCCCAGCAGGGGGACGCTGCCGGGCAGCATCATTTTCTGCTGGTTCTCCATCTGGGTGATCAGCAGGCGCTTGCCCATGGGCTCCCACACGAGCCAGCCCCAGCCCGAGCCCTCGACGCTCGCGGCCGCGGCCTTGAACTGCCAGAGCATCTTGTCGAACGAGCCGAAGTCGCGCTCGATCTGGTTGGCCAGCGCGCCCGTCGGGCGCCCGCCTCCGCCATTGCTGAGCGGGGCCATGCCGTTCCAGAAGAGGGTGTGGTTGATGTGCCCGCCCGCGTGGAAGCTGAGCTGGCGCTCCCAGTGCTGGATAAGGGCGGCGTCGCTGCTGGCGCGGACCTCGTGCAGCTTGCCCAGGGCGTTGTTGAGGCCGCGGACGTAGCCCGCGTGGTGCTTGCCGTGGTGGATGAGCATGGTCTGCTCGTCGATGTGGGGCTCGAGGGCGTTGGGGGCGTAGGGGAGGGGCGGGAGGGTGTACGCGCCGGACTGCTCGTCCCAGCCCAGCGTCTCGGCGGAGAGGGCGGCGCCCGTCACGCTCATCGCGCCGACGCCTCCGGCCATCGCGCCCATCGCCTGTCTTCTGCTGATCTCACTCATGATTGCTTCTCCTTGGGGGGGAGGGTTAGTTCTGGCGCCCCTCGATCGCCGCGATGAGGCAGGTCGATCCGAGGAGCATCAGCTCGTCGAGCATCTCGTCGTCCTGGTGGACGGCGACACCCAGACGATAGACAAAGAGATTGAAGTGCTGGCGGAGTGTGGCGATATGGGCGCCGTCGCTCTGGCGGAGGACCTCGAACTTCTGCGGGAAGAAGGCCGCGACGTATTCCACGTAGCGTCGCGCCAGCGGGGCGATCGAGCCCTGCTCGCGGATGGTGGCGACCTGCGCGCCCGTCTCGTCGAAGACCAGCCACTCGTCGCGCACGAAGCTGGACTTGAGCCCCTTGCGCCGCAGCGAGCCGGCGACCTGCCCGTCGGGGGTGGTCACGTCGTAGGTGGCGCCGAAGTCGATCACCTGGCGGGCGCTCAGGCGGAGCAACTCGGTCGATGCCGACTCGTCGGTGAACAGGCGGATGTCTTCCTTGAGCTTGAACGCCTTCTGCTTGCAGTAGCCCACGAGCCCGCCCTGCGCGTCGTAGACGTGGAAGGCGGCGCCGAAGATCTTGAGGATCTTGCGACGCACGGTGTAGATCTCGCCCGGCCCTGCCTTGATGCCCATGCGTGTGCGCTCCCGTGGTGTCTTGAGAGTCTACCGCGGGGATCAGGAGCCGATGCGGGGGAGCGTGAT
>JAJDDH010000002.1 GCA_029260415.1 Phycisphaerales bacterium
CAGTTATTTTTTGTACAAATCTCTCTCATCGCTGGCAAATAACCTTCCGACGGAATGACGACTCCTCCTTCACCTTGAATCGGTTCCAGCATCACTGCAACGATTTCCATATTCTGATCGACCAATTCATTTAAAGCATCCAGATCATCATAAGGCAGGTGATGAAAACCCTGCACCAGAGGTGAGAAACCTTCATGTACCTTTGTATTTCCGGTAGCACTAAGAGTGGCCATCGTCCGGCCATGAAAACTACCCTGCATTACAACTATGACGGGTTTGGTCATACCACGTTGATTAGCTGACTTACGACACAGCTTGATTGCGGCTTCATTAGCCTCAGCACCGGAATTACAGAAAAAAACCTGGTCCAGTCCGCTTAACTCAATTAAACGATCTGCCAACTGTGCCTGCAGCGGAACCTCGTACAAATTTGAGGTATGCATCAAGCGCCCTGCCTGTTCACATATCGTGGCCGTGATTTTCGGATTTGAATGACCAATATTACACACAGAAATACCGCTCAGGGCATCCAGGTAACGCTCACCTTTATCATCAATTAACCAACTGCCCTCACCTGATACGAAGGCTACCGGTAATCGATTGTAAGTTGTCATAATTGAATTACTCATCTGATGTCACAAAATCTTGCTCCAGAAATAATAAGCCCGGCAAAGAGCCGGGCTCAAGGAACTATTAATTGTTATTTACTTAGAACGGTAAGCCGTGTCCCTGCCCAACCATGCACATCAACATAGGGATGGATAAAAATGTGTTTGTTCGCGAAGCCATCAAAGCAACAAATTTAGCCTTTGTCTTTTCATCATCTGATGCTTCAACCATGCCCAGAATTTTTTTCTGGTTAGGCCAGATCAATACCCAGACATTAAACAGCATAATGGTTCCCATCCAGGCACCAATACCGATGATCACAGCACCCGGTTGCAGAGTAAATGCATTCATTATGCCTACACCCATCGATTCCAGTGCAGCTGCGCCGGTCAACCAGGTAGCTAATGCGCCCCAGCGAAACCATAGCAATGCCCGGGGTGCGACATATTTATTGATGGCGGCTGGGCCGGGCCCATCAGTATCTGCTGCGCCCTCCGCTACCGCCGGTGCCTGTATGAAATTAAAGTAATACAACAAGCCTATCCAGATAACACCAGCAAATACGTGTAACCACACAACTAATGACCATATGTTCAGGTTGCCACTACCAACAAGCACCATAACTACAATAGCTGTAATAAAGCCCAGTACCAGCGTGCCCGTTATTGATTTAAGTGGATTCATTTTCCTCGCCCCCAGTTAAGAATAATAAGAATTATATGAAACTGCGGTGATTATACTGATCTGACTGAGAATTTTCACCCAATCTCATCTTGCTCGATTGTGGCGCTGGAATCATTTACTCAAGATGAAAGAATAGGTTATACTCCTATTCCCTAGTGTTTTAGTCAGGTATTATTAACAGTTGAATTTTGAGGTGAACCCAATGGATGTAATTGAACAAATCAAAACCACGATCGCTGAGAACCCTATTCTTCTTTTTATGAAAGGTTCGCCAGAAGCACCTCAGTGTGGTTTTTCCATGCGCACAGCTGAAGCATTGAAGGCATGCAATTCAGAATTTGTATATGTAGACATCCTCGCGAATCCGGAAGTCCGTGCCAATCTGCCTCAGGTTTCAAACTGGCCGACCTTCCCCCAGGTTTTCATCAATGGTGAGCTGGTAGGTGGTTGCGATATTGTGCTGGATCTCTATCAAAAGGGTGAGTTGCAAACAATGGTGCAGGAAGTAAGTTCTGCCGAAGCCTGAGAATATAATGGCGTAGCTCTTCGCATTAGTTAGCTACGCCTTTATCCCTCACTTTTTCGTTTTTAACCACAAGCAGTTCCCGCCACTTTCTTTTTCTATCTGCTTGAGCCGTTGTGCATGGGCAATTAATTCTTGCTCATCTGGTTCGATGACCTTGAGAGCGGCTCTGTCAGATGTAAATCTGAAACGAGTCTCTACATCGTCAGAGTCTTTATTATCCTCATCATCCAGTAGCAAGCTGGCCTGACTACGCGTCATTGCCAGATACACATCCAGTAATATTCGCGCGTCCAGCAATGCGCCATGTAATTCACGTTGCGAATTATCTACCTCATAGCGGGAACAGAGGGCATCAAGACTATTTTTTTGACCAGGATGTAATTCCCTTGCCATTGGTAGAGTGTCAAGAACCTGACAATAATTTTCGGTTTTGCCCCATTGTTTACCCAAACGATTTAACTCGGCATCAATAAATGCCAGATCGAATGGCGCGTTGTGAATAATAACTTCACTATCCCTTATAAAATCAATCAGTTCCTGAGCTACATCAGCGAACAGTGGCTTATCTGCCAGAAATTCGTTACTCAATCCATGTACATCAAACGCACCATCTTCAATCTCACGTTGGGGATTCAAATACTGATGAAACATTCGATCAGTTTTACGTCTATTAATGATTTCAACGCAACCGATCTCTATGATTCGATGCCCCTGCTTCGACTCCAGTCCGGTTGTTTCTGTATCGAGGATAACTTGTCTCATAATTCCAGGTTTAATCTGTTAGCTATAAGCATAAAAATAATTTTAAAATTTAACGCGTGGGTAACTCAATCTGCATTCAGCATATTATCAATAGCTGTATTCGCAAGTTGATCAGCACGTTCATTTTCTATATGACCACTGTGGCCTTTTACCCAACACCATTCAATTTCATGCAAAGCGCTGACCTCATCCAGTTGTTGCCACAAGTCAACATTTTTCACCGGCTTCTTATTCGCTGTGCGCCAATTTCTTTTTTTCCAGTTATCTATCCAGTCGGTGATACCGTTTTTGACATAAACCGAGTCAGTTGTAACTCTCACCTTGCATGGTTTTGACAATGCTTCCAATGCCTTTATCGCTGCCATCAGCTCCATTCGATTATTAGTTGTTTCAAGTTCTGCTCCGAGCAATTCCTTTTCATTTTCTGCGAATCGTAGCAAAGCGCCCCAGCCACCGGGACCGGGATTACCACGACAGGCGCCGTCAGTAAAAATTTCAACCAGGGTCTGTCTATCTTTCATCAATTTTTTTCACGCATTCTCG
>JAJDDH010000003.1 GCA_029260415.1 Phycisphaerales bacterium
GATGCTGATAAACACGTCCTCGAGCGTCGGGCGACGCAGCTCCGCCCGCGTCACGCTCAGCCCCGACACGATCGACCGCAGCACGTCCAGCGGCTGGGCGCCCTCGTCCATCGCCGCCTCGTACCCGCGTTCTTTCTGCGACACGCCCGAGACGCCCGGGATCGCGAGCACCGCGTCGTGGTCCAGCTCGCCGTTGGCGCTTGCAAACGCGATCGCCCGCGGGTCGTACCGGTCCTGAATCTGGCCCAGCGTGTTGTCGAGCACCTTGCGCCCCTCGTGGATCATCACGATGTGGTCGCACAGCTCCTCGGCCTGCTGCATCACGTGCGTCGAGAAGATCACCGTCCGTCCCGCCTCGTTCTGCTCGCGGATCAGGTCACGCAGCAGGCGCATGTTCACCGGGTCCAGCCCGCTGAAGGGTTCGTCCAGGATCAGCAGGTCCGGCTCGTGCAGCACGCACGAGATGAACTGGATCTTCTGCTGCATCCCCTTGGACAGCTCCTCGCACTTCTTCTTGGCAACCTCGCCCAGCTCGACGCGCTCGAGCCAGTCGTTGACCCTGGCCTTGAGCGCCCCGCCCGCGTCCAGGCCCTTGAGGCGCCCCATGTGTTCGAGGAAGGCGTGGACCTTCATCTTGCGGTACACGCCGCGCTCTTCGGGGAGGTACCCGATGCGGTCCTTGCTCTCCACGGCGGACTTCTTGCCCAGCACCTCCAGCTCGCCCGAGTCGGGGAAGAGGATGGACATGATCATGCGGATGCTGGTCGTCTTCCCGGCGCCGTTGGGCCCGATGAACCCGTACAGCGAGCCCAGGGGCAGCTCCAGATCGATGCCCTCGACCGCGACCTTCTTCCCGAAGGTCTTGCGGACCTTGTTCATTCGGATGGCGTGGCTCAAACCGTGGACCCCTGAAACGAGTACATTCAAATCCCAACGAGCGGGTAGCGCCACGGGTCTCACCGCGGCCGCGAACTATACCGGCGGAAACCGCCGAGGAGGCTTGCGATGAAGCGATCGATGCTGGGTTTGGGCGTGCTGGCGGGCGCGGGCGTGATGGCGGCGATGGGCGCGGGCGCCCTCGGATCCGGGTCGGGCTCGCAGATTCAGCCGCAGAACGAGATGGGCCAGCGCCTCGCCGCGGGCCTGAAAGCGACGGAGGGGTGCCTGGGCGTGGACCTGGCCCAGTGGCAGTCGGGCAAAAACACCATCTGCGCCTGGTTCGAGGACAAGGAAGCCGTGATGCGCTGGTATGAGTCCGACACGCACCAGGGCTTCATGGGCGCCGTGGGCGGCAAGGAGGGCGGCAACAAGCCCATGGAGCACGTCAAGACCGAGGGCCCGATCATGGTCATGGCCACCCTCAGCTTCAACGGCCCGCCGGCCGTCGAGGGCAGCAAGATCCCCTTCAGCCAGATCTCGATCGAGCTGTTCGAGCCGCTCCCGGGCGGGGCGCACGTCAACGGACGATTGGCGCCAGAGAAGTTCAAGGTGGAGCACATGCGCGACCTGACGCAGTAAGAAACGCCGGCATACGCTGCGGGCGTGTCTGATCCGTCCAGCCCAATCCCGCCCGCACTCCTCGCCAAGCTCGACGAGCTTGACGAGCAGTACGCCCAGATCGAGCGTGACCTGGAGTCCCCCGAGGTCGCCGCGGACCACACCAAGCTGCGTGACCTGTCGATCAAGCGCGCCGCCCTGTGCCCCGTCGTCGAGGGCTACCGGGCGTTCAGATCGCTCACCGGCGAGATCGCCGAGATGCGCGCCGCGATCGACGCGGGCGACGACCCGGAGCTGGCGGAGATGGCCCGCGAGGAACTGCCCGGGCTCGAAGCGCGCGCGAGCGAGCAGATCGAACAGGTGAAGGAACGCCTCGTCACCGCCGACGACCGGAAGGTTGGCAGCGTGATCCTGGAGGTCCGCGCTGGGACCGGGGGCGACGAGGCGGGGCTGTGGGCGCGCGACCTGCTGGACGTGTACACGCGGTACGCAGCGGGCAAGGGGTGGAAGGTCGAGGAGATGGAGCTCGACGCGGACCCGACGCTCGGGGGCGTCCGCAAGGCGATCGTCAACATCGCGGGCGAGGGCGTGTGGAGCGAGCTGTCGTTCGAGGCTGGCGTGCACTCGGTCAAGCGCGTCCCCGCGACTGAGAGCCAAGGCCGGATCCACACGAGCACGTGCACCGTCGCCGTCCTGCCAGAGCCCGAGGAGGTGGACGTCAAGATCGACTGGGCCAACGACGTGGACGAGCACGTGACGACAGCGCAGGGCCCGGGCGGGCAGAACGTCAACAAGGTCGCGACGGCCGTGCACATGCTGCACAAGCCCACGGGCGTCGAGGTGCGGATGCAGGAAACCAAGTCGCAGGCCCAGAACCGCGACAAGGCCAAGCGACTTTTGAAGGCACGCGTGTACGAGATCGAGCGGCAGAAGGTCGAGGCCGAGCGGGCGGCGGAGCGCAAGGGGCAGATCGGCTCGGGCGGGCGCTCGGAGAAGATCCGCGTGTACCGCTACCAGGACAACATCGTCAGCGACCAGCGCCTGAGCGAGAAGTTCACCAAGACTGGCGTGATCGACAGCGCCCTGCTGCAGCCGCTGTTCGACGCGCTCATCGAGCAGGAGACGGCGCGCCGCCTGGCCGATCTGTGACAAGCGGACGACTGCGGGGGGATGGACCCGCTGTCGCCCGCATACCAGTCCACACTGGGAGTGGGAGCGTCGTTCAGGCTCAGGCCATCGCGGCCTGGGGCGCCTTGAGCAGCTTGGGGCACGTCGCGATCAGGAAGACCGCCGAGAGCCCGACCAGGCTGTAGACGATCCGGCTCACGATCGAGTCGTTGCCGCCAAACAGCGTGGCGACCAGATCAAACTGGGCCAGGCCCCACAGCCCCCAGTTCACGGCGCCGACCAGAACCAACACAAAAGCGACAATCATCGCGACCTTCATGGGACATCTCCTGCGAGTGGGCCGTCCCGGTCCGCGGGTCGGCGAGCTTGCCCCTGGGTTCGCCTCCCGGGGCCGGGCCGGATTCAGCGTGAACCGAAAAACCTGGCGGGCGGTCCGCGCGAGCGTCGGGCAATACAGCGGGAAGGCCCGTTCGCCCGATACTGCGGGCGGAACCCGGAGGCCGCCCATGCC
>JAJDDH010000004.1 GCA_029260415.1 Phycisphaerales bacterium
AGCTGCGCGACGCGGCGCCCGCGGCGCGGGCCCTGCTGACCGACAGCTCCGCCTACGTGCGGGCCGCGGCGATCTACGCCCTGCGGCGCTGCGGGCACGACGAGAACCCCACGCCCCTGGCGACGATGGTCTCCTCGCACCCCGACGCCCGGGTGCGGGCCCACGCGGCGTTCATCCTGGGCGAGCTGGGCGACAGGAGCGCGATCGCGATGCTGCGCCAGGCGGCGATCTCCCCGGCTGTGCGCGCCACCACGAGCGAGCGCCGCCTGCTCGAACTCCAGATCTCCGAGGCGCTGATCAAGCTTGGCGACGATCGTGAGCTGCAGACCATCCGCGCCGCGCTGTACCCCTCGCGTCCCGAGCAGCTCGAGGCGACGGCCCTGGCGGTGCAGATCATCGGCGAGGTGCGGGACCGCGGGTCGATCGACCAGCTGATCTATCTCTCCGCGTACGAGGGCCAGGGGCAGCAGAAGATGCCCGCGGAGGTGCGTCTGGCCGTGGCCGACGCCCTGGCGAAAATGGGCAACTCCGCTGGGACGTTCATCGCCGACGAGTATGTCGGGCACGAGCTCGACGCGGTGCGGGCCCAGGCCGCGGCGGTGTACGGGCGGGTGGGGCGTTCCGAGAATCTCAAGCCGCTGAGCCGGCTGATGGGCGATCCGTCGCGTCTGGTGCAGATCGCGGCGGCGGGCGGGGTGGTGGCGCTGACGACCCAGACCGCCGAGCGCCACGCGTTCATCCCCGGGGCGGACGGGTAGGGCCCTGGCCAGGGGCGACTGAGTTGCGAGATTGAGCAGATCTGATCGCCCCGAGGGGGCGTATGGGTGAGCCTCCGGGCGGCGGGCCCTCGGGCCGGGGCGTGTTCCTGGCAAGAGACCCCGCGACGCGGTGGGCTGTGCCCGCTATCATGGACCCCCGCAGCGGGGCCCGGTGGCGAACACGGGGCTCGCCGGTGTCTGTTTGGGGCCGGGACCCGAGCGGACGGGCAACTGGAAAGAACTGACGCAGCCATCGCGGAGCGAACGCGTGGGCGTTGCAAGACTCTGACTCGGATCGATCAAGGAGATCACGGTGCACATCCTCACCAAGGTGTTCGTGCTGTTCGCGGCGATTCTCAGCGTGCTCATGGCTTCGCTGGCGATTACCTACACCGCCAACGCAGACCGGATCACCCGGGACTACGAGAACGCGGTCGCGGCCAAGACCGCCGCCGACGGCGCGAAGGCGGCTGTCGAGTCGATCTACCAGCGGGCCCTCGAGAACAAGAGCAACGAGATCGGGGGCCTGCGTCAGCAGATCGCCGAGCGTGACAAGACGCTGCGTGAGCTCGAAGGACGCAACGCGGAGCTGACCGTTGACGTCCGCCAGGCGAAGAACGAGTCGGAGCTGATCCAGGGGCGCATCGCGCAGCTGGGCGTGACGGCCGAGACGCAGGCGAAGATCATCGACAGCTACCGCGACGAGCTCCAGGGTCTGCGGATCGCCGAACTCCGCTGGCAGGACGAGAAGATCGACATCGGGGACAAGCTGGCGGACCAGGAGAGCCGGATCCTTGTCTACGAGCAGACCCAGCGGGCCCTGCGCGAGCAGCTCGCCAGCGCTCAGCGTGAGCTCGAGACGATGCGCAACGGCGGGAGCCTGGCCAGCCGTGGCTCGTCGAGCCGCCCGACCGAGATCAGCGGGCCGATGATCCGGGGACGCGTCAACGGGTCGTCCCAGTCGAGCAGCGGCGAGACGCTGATCCAGGTCTCCCTGGGCCAGCGTGACCGTGTGCAGAACAACAGCAAGCTCTACCTCGTCCGCTCGGGTCAGTACCTGGGCGAGATGGTGGTGGTCGATTCGGACGTGAACTGGTCGGTCGGCAGGCTGCTGAGCACGGCCGGGGGCGGGATCCAGATCCGCCAGGGCGACGAGGTCCGCTCGCGTCTGGATTGAGCGTCTGTCCGAGCGTGATGGGTACGCAGCGAGTCACTTGAGGGCGCCGGCGACAGGCCGGGCCAGGGGCGAAGCACGATGAGCCAGTTTGGGATGCAGATGCCGGGTGGGCGCCAGTCGCGGGGATCCGCGCCGGACGTCTACACGGCCCTGATGTTTGTCGGGATCGTCTCGATGATCGCGGCGGTCGCCATGCTCTGGATCGCGGGATCCAAGGTCTCGCCCAACGGCAACCCCCTCGAGTTGCAGGCCAAGGACGGAGCGATCAAGCTCCCGGGCTGAATGTTCTCGGAGCGTGAGCCCGAGCGAATCGGGCGGGCCCGGGCCCATGGGCTTGACACCGACGACACGCGGGCTACATTTCACGGCGTCGAGCGTTTTGGCTCGGCGATTCACATCTCGGGGCGGTAGCTCAATTGGTTAGAGTTCCGGACTGTCGATCCGGTGGTTGCGGGTTCGAGTCCCGTCCGCCTCGCTTGCAATGCCCTGCTGTGCAGGGCGTTTTTTTTGCGCGGTGAATTCCGTCCGCGCAACGCGCTTCAGCGTTCATCAGATCGCGCACTTCATCCTCCGGGTGACGCGTTCGCACACGAGTCGGCGATGGCCCGAGGGTGACCATGTCTGAGATCACGATCCGCCTGCCACGCATGCTCCGCGTCCGCCCGCGCGTGTTCGATCTGCGCCCGTCGATCGGCGAGTCGCCCCGCGCCGACGTGCTCTCGGGGCTGACGGTGGCGCTCGCGCTCGTGCCCGAGGCGGTGGCCTTCGCGTTCCTCGCGGGCGTGCCCCCGCTGGTGGGGCTGTACGCCGCGTTCATCATCTGCCTGATCACCGCGGTCCTGGGCGGGCGCCCGGGCATGATCTCGGGCGCGACGGGGGCGATGGGCGTGGTCGTCGTCTCGCTCGTCGCCAACTACGGCATCGGCTACCTCTTCCCCGCGGTCGTGCTGTGCGGCGCGATCCAGCTCTGCGTCGGGCTGCTCAGGCTCGGGCGCTTCATCCGCATCGTGCCCCACCCGGTGATGCTCGGGTTTGTCAACGGGCTGGCGCTGGTCATCCTGCTGGCGCAGGTGGGCAGCTTCAAGACCCTCAGCGCCGAGGGGGCGATGGAGTTTCTGTCGGGCACGAGGCTCTGGGTCATGCTCGGGCTGGTCGCGGTGACGATGTCGATCATCGCGTTCCTGCCAAAGCTGACGCGGGCGGTCCCGTCGTCGCTGGCCGCGATCCTGATCGTCTCGCTGGGCGCGTGGGCGATCAACGCGTGGGGCGGGCCCGACGACCCGGGCCAGCCCCGGACGGTGCTGACGGTCCGCGACATGCTCGAGGACAGCACCCGGGCCGCGGCGGTGACCTCCGCCCAGCGTGAGAAGGACCTGACCACGCTGGCTCAGGCGAGCGAGTCGCTCCCCGCGGGCATCGGCGCGGTCTCGACCGCGTCCGGGCCGCTGGCGCCGCTGAGCGAGCGGGAAACCGCCGCGGCGATCGCCTCGGTGGACCCGGCCTCGGTGGGCATCAAGGGCGGGCTCCCGCGCCCGGTCTGGCTGGACTACACGCTGCCCCCCATGACGCTCGAGACGCTGTGGATCATCCTGCCCTTCTCGCTGATCCTGGCGGGGGTGGGGCTGATCGAGTCGCTGATGACGCTCAAGCTCATCGACGAGCTGACCGAGACGCGCGGGCGGAGCAACCGCGAGTGCAAGGGGCAGGGCGTGGCGAACATCGTCTGCGGGCTCTTCGGGGGCATGGGCGGGTGCGCGATGATCGGGCAGTCGCTGATCAACGTGAAGTCGGG
>JAJDDH010000005.1 GCA_029260415.1 Phycisphaerales bacterium
CGACCTTGGGGCGCACGGCGGGCCTGGTCTCGCGCAGCTCGACCATCGGACCCACCATGCCCAGCGCGAACCCAACGCCCGCGAGGACGAAGAACGGGCGCCACGAGGGTTCGTCCTTGAGCCCGAATGCGAGCATGACCGCGACGACGATGATCAGCAGCGCCAGCGCGCCCACGTAGCCCATGGTCCAGCCGATGGCGCTGACGCGCCCCATGTTGCGCTGCGTCGCGATCTCGGGCAGGAACCCCGCCAGCGTGTTCTCGCCCAGCTGGTAGCAGATGTTGGCGACGATGAACAGCGTCAGCGCGAGCGCCACGTCGCCCGGGCCCAGCACCGCCAGGGCGATGGTCAGCAGCGAGCAGAGCACGCCCGTGACCAGCAGGATGCGCTTCTTGAACCCGAACTGGTCCGCCAGCGCCCCCACAAAGGGCGAGGCGAGGACCACGATCGCCAGGCTCCCCGCGCCCGCATACGCCCACAGCGCGTCGCCGTTGCCCGGGGAGACGACCTTCTTGAAGTAGATCGGGAACAGGACGGTGATGATCAGCAGCGTGAACGACTGGTTGGCCAGGTCGTACAGGCCCCACGCCAGGACCTCGCGTTTGTTGGGGACGCCCTTGAGCGGATCGAGGCGCAAAGAAAGACCCTCCCGGGGCGGGAGGGTACACGGGTTGACGCGGGCGTGTGCGGCGCGGGGTTACGGGTGGTCGTGCCCCTCGTGCCCGCCCTCCTGGCCGGCGCCCTCATCGTGGCTGTGGTCGTGCCCGTCCTCGTCGGGGGAGACGTTCGCGGCGGACTTGGAGATCTCGGGCAGCTCCAGCCCCGCCTCGACCAGCAGCGGGTCGATCATCGCGATCTTCTCGTTGAGGTCGGTCGCCGGGTGCAGGGCGCGATGGCGGACCTTGCCCGCCGCGTCGATGATGACCATGTGTGGGATGCCGTCGACCCCGTACTCGGGGTTGAACACGTCCTGCTCGCTGAAGACCACGGGCCAGGTCATGTTCCGTTCCGCAGCGAACGCGCTCATCAGCTCGTACTCGCGGTCGGGATCGCCCTCGGTGTCGATGCGTCCCTGGGCCTGGTCCGAGTGGAAGCCCTGCAGGCTGGTGACACCCAGGACCACAACGTCCGTGCCCTGGTAGTAGGACACGAGCGAGCGGACGTTGGGGATGCTCGCCAGGCACGGTCCGCACCAGGTGGCCCAGAAATCGATCACGACGACCTTGCCGTGGAGATCAGAGAGTCGGGTGTTGCTCAGGCTCGCGTCGTTGGACCAGGTGAAGTCCATGTCGGGCGCGGGGTAGCCCACGAGCTGCCCGCGGGCGAAGGCGCCGTCGGTGCGGATGATCGCCTCGTCCAGCGCCGCGGCCATCTCGAGGCGCTCGTCCGTCCCGGCGCGGGCCGAGCGCAGGGCCGAGGCGATCGAGACGCGGAAGCGTTCCTGGATCGCCTTGTCCTCGTCGCTGTCGGTCAGGATGGCGCTCACCGCGTCGAACAGCCCCGTCGAGGCCAGCGCGTTCTGGGCGTCCATGTCGTCACTCACCAGGCGGTCCATCAGCACGACGCGATCGCGGATCTCGCGCAGCTCCGCGGGGCGGTACTGGCCCATGTACCCGAGCATGGTGAAGTAGACCTCCGCGTTGCCCGAGCGGATCGCGTCGTCGAGCGCGGGGTGGGCGGTGATGATCTTGAGGCGGCTCAGCTCGGGCAGCTGGCGGTTGGCCATCATGGTGAAGAACGTGCCGTTGATCAGCGCGATCGCGCCGTCCTCGCTCTGCGGGTGCTCCAGCTCGCCCAGGCGGGCGATGGCGCTCTGCGCCCGCTCGGGCGTGGAGAACATCACCGGGCTCATGCGCTCGATCGTCGCGGCGTCGAGCTGGCTCAGATCGATCGCCTCGGCGTGCTGGGCCTCGAACGCCGTGAGCCGCTCCTCGTACTGCTCCCGGCTCGTGACCTCGGAGCGGATCGTGTCGTACGCGTCGAGCGCGGCATCGATCTGCTCGTCCGTGGGCGGGGCCGCGAGGGCGCCCGCGGCGCTCAGGGCGACGACGCCCAGGGCAACGAGTACGGGGTGTGCGATGGTCATCGATCTGGGCACGTCGTGTCCTTCCGGTGCGGGGGTCTCAGGGGCGGTACGGTATCCCCGCCCGCGGGTTCAACCCTCGGATCCGCCCGAGGATTCGCCTGTTTCCAGGTGTCTGGCCAGAAACTCGGTCTGGATGTTCTTCGCGTCGTTGCTGAACCGTCCAAAGCCCAGGTGTTCTGACGGGGCCCCGGTCTCGGGCCACGTGGTCACCTCCACCAGGTCCTCGCCCGTGATGGTCCGAGAACGCTCGCGCACCGCCTCGACGAACTTCTGCTGCGCGGGCCAGGGGACCATCTCGTCGGCTTGCGAGTGCAGCACGAGCAGGGGGATCGGGCGCCACGTGTCGAGGTGTTGCATCGGGTCGAGTCGGGCGACGCGCTCGCGGTCGTGCTCGACCATCCAGGGCGTGCCGCGGGCCTGGCCCTGGGGGAAGTACAGGTCGTCGAGCGAGCCGCACGAGCCCTCGACCACGGCGCAGACAAAGGGGTGCCCGTCGCAGAGCCTGCGCATCGCGCCCATCCCACCCGCGGACATCCCGCCGATGGCGAGCCTCGACGCGTCGAACACCCCCCCGAACTCGGGCCCGGTCAGGGCGCTGACGATCTGGTCGATCTCATTGACGAGCTGCTCGAGCGTGTCAAGCGTGCGGTCGGGCTGTTGGGCGGTCTGGTCGAAGCGCTGGCCGTGCCCGGGCAGGTCGATGGCGCAGGCGCCCACGCCCGCACGCATCCAGCGGAGGTAGCGACCCGCGTCGAGCTCCTTGTGCGCGGTGCGCCCGTGCAGCCAGATGACCACGGGCGCCGGGCTTTCCCAGTCCGGGTGGACGAGCAGCGCGGGGATCTCCGACTCGCCCAGGCGGACGGTCCTGGCCTGCGCCTCGAGCGCGCGGGGCAGCTTGGCGAAGCGTTCGATCATGCGTCGTCCAGCAGCACGCGGGCGCCGGACTCGATGCGATCGGGCAGGTCGGTCCGCTCGCCGAGCTGCTCGCTGTTGAGCGCGTACAGCGGGCCGATCTCGAGCACGCAATCGGGCTCGCCGTCGGGGCTGCGGGGGATCGACACGCCCGCCCGCTCCAGCCAGCCCGCGGCACGCTGCGTCTGGATCCGCTTCGACGACTCGACCGAGTCCGTCCCCTGGGCGTTCTTGACGGGCGCGAACTCCTCGACGCGCTCCGTCTCGTACACAATCGACGACTGCGCCAGCGGGATGGCGTCGAAGATGAACCGTTCCAGTTTGACCGCGTTGGGCTCGCCCGGCTCGATCGTCTCGCCCGTCTCGGGGTTGACGTGCGCCACCTTCTTGATCGCCCGGTGGAAGGGCAGCTCGAACGCGGGGTCCGTCGCGAGCTTCTCGATGAACGGCACGCCCAGGGCGTGGATGGCGATGTTGCCCGCGTTGAAGCGGATGGAGCCGTCGCTCTCGAGCTGGGACGAGAGCTGCTCGGGCAGGTCGGAGTACTCGATGACCTCGACACGCCCGTTGACGCTGCAGAACACGCCCACCTTCTCGCCCGGCTCGGCCTTGGCGACCATCTTCGAGCTGAACTCGCCCGAGGAGTCCTCCGCCGCGGCGTGCAGGCCCAGGAAGACCGGGTCCGCGACGCCCGCCAGCGGGTTGTCCACCTGGAAGTAGCTCAGGTGCTCCACGCCCCGGCGTTTCATGTCGTCCACGCTGCCCGACTCCCACAGCGCGCGGATGGCGCCGCCGTGCCCGTCGGGGTTGGTCGCGATGACGCCCGGGGCGCTCATGAGCATCCTGCCCGTGGTCTTGTCGAGGCTGGGCATGGAGCCCTGCGAGAAGAAGACGACGTCGTTCTTGGGAAGACCAAAGAAGTGGTGCTGCGCGAAGAACGCGACGGTCGCGTCGTGGTTCAGCGGGCTGGTCATGATGTACCAGGGCAGCGGCGCGCCGGAGCGCTTCGACGTCGCGAGGATGCCCTCGGCAAAGATCTGGAACAGCGGCTTGTCGCTCACACTGCCCACCGGGTAGCACCCCTTGGGCCCGTCATACCCCAGCCGGCTGCCCTGCCCGCCCGCGACGGTAAAGCACGCGACCTTGCCCGCGCGCAGCAGCGCCTCGCCCGCGGCGCGGGCCTGGGCCTTGTTCCACGGGCGCTTGGTGGAGCTGGGGTCCGCCGGGTAGCAGGGGGCGGGCTGGATGTTGGTCGGCGTCTCGAAGGCCTGCTCGCCCCGGACGTACTTCTCGATCCAGCCCGGCAGGTTGTCCGTGTCGAGCGCGTCGATCTGGGCGAGCAGCGCGTCGAGCTGCGCCTGGCTGAGCGACGCGGCGCCCGCGAGGACGTGCTCCTGGGCGATGCCTTCCAGGCGCTGGCGGGCGGTGTCGAGGCTGGGGCCGAGCGTGTTCATGGGCTCCTCCGTGTGCGGTCAGTCGGGTCCGTCCCGTGGGCGATGGTACCGCCCGGGGCGACGGGGCTGGGCGGTTCGTGTAGAGTCCGCGCGATGCTTGATCTTCGACAACCGGGGCGCCTGCCTTTGGTGGCGCCGTCAGTTCTTGCCGCGGACTTTGCCGCGATGGGCGACCAGTGCCGCCAGGTCATCGAGGCCGGGGCGGATCTGCTGCACCTGGACGTGATGGACGGGCACTTCGTGCCCAACCTGACCATGGGTCCGCAGCTGTGCGAGGACCTGCGCAAGTGCTTGCCCGACGCCTACCTGGACGTGCACCTGATGGTCACCGATCCGGGCGATTTCGTCGAGCCCTTCGCCAGGGCCGGGGCCAACGCGCTCTCGTTCCATATCGAGGTGCTCGACGCGCCCGAGGCGATCGAGCTGTGCGAGCGGGTCCGCTCGATGGGCGTCTCGCCCGCGATCGTCGTCAACCCGCCCACCCCCGTTGAGAAGCTCGAACCCGTGCTCGAGCACGTGGACATGGCGCTGGTGATGAGCGTCAACCCGGGCTTCGGCGGTCAGGCGTTTATCGAGGACTCGCTCCGCAAGACCGAGTGGCTGCGCCAGCGGGTCCGGGGCAACCAGCGGATCGAGATGGACGGCGGGGTCTCGCCCGAGACCGCCGCCCGGGTGCGGGACGCGGGGTGCGACGTGCTCGTCGCGGGATCCGCGGTCTTCCGCCAGCCCCGGGAGCGATGGTCCGAGTTGATCCAGAATCTTCGCGGCGAGGCCTGATTCGGCCCCGATAAGGGGTGGCATCTGACCCAATCCGCGCAGTTTACCCGATCAAAGATCAAACAGACGGAATGAATTGGGTGTCGCCTGTGATTGGTCAGGGGTGGAGTCGATGCTAGACTCACCGCCCTCGCGTCCCGGATGGACGGGAGATCAGCACGGAGGTCGAAGGAATACCCCGCACCGGGGCCGAGCCACGAGCCGCCTTCCCACACCATGCCCAAGCCAACCACGTTCAAGCTTTTGGTCCTGCGGGCCGGTCGTTCCGCGTGGGAAGCCGACGGTCGCATCGTCGGCTCCAGCGATCTGCCCATGACCGAGGACGGGCGGGCCGAGATCACCCGCGAGATCGATGAGATGCCTGACGACGGGCTGAGCGTCATCCTCGCGGCGCCCGACGAGGCAAGCCAGCAGACCGCCAAGCTCCTCCGCAACGGCTCGGGCGTGAAGGTCCGGACCCTCGAGGGGCTGGGCGAAATCGACCTGGGCCTTTGGGAGGGCGTCCTGGGCACGGATCTCGAGGAACGCTTTCCCAAGTACTACAAGCAGTGGCTCGCGGACCCGTCCAGCGTGAAGGCCCCCGAGGGCGAGAGCTTCAGCGACGCCCAGGACCGGGTCCTGAGCGAGCTGGCCCGCGCCCTGGAGAAGGTCAAGAGCGGCGCCCCCTCGATCGGGGTGGTTGTCCGTCCCGTCGCGGCGGGGATCATCCGCTGTTTCCTGGATCACCAGGCGACGAGCAAGCTCTGGGAGCTGTCGCGCGAGGGCGTCACCCGGGGCGAGATCAGCCGCGAGGCGATGCTCGGCGTTCTGGAAAGGTCCGGAGCGAAGGCCTAGCTGGCCGATCTGTATAGTCTTCCAACGATGCCGGCCCGATCCGGGCCAGGCGAGGGACCGCGGGAGAGCGGAGCTCTCCAGGAGGAGCAGTCGATGCCCCAGGTGGTGACAAGGACGTGGACACAGCTCAAGCCCGCGCGCAAGGCCGCGATCCCGGAGGGGCTGTGGCTCCGCTGCCCGGGCTGCGCCCAGCTGATCTACCGCCGTCAGATGGAAGCCAACCTGCACGTCTGCCCCGAGTGCACGCACCACTTCCGTATCAGCGCCGAGCAGCGCATCGAGCAGCTCTCCGACGCGGGCTCGTTCACCCCGATGTTCACCGGGCTCAGCTCGGGTGACCCGCTCCGCTTCCGCGACCTCAAGGCCTACCCGGACCGGGTGCGGGCCGAGCAGATCAAGACGGGCCAGCGCGACGGCTGCCAGGCGGGCGAGGCGTTCATCAAGGGCCGCCCGGTCATGCTCGCGTGCCTGGACCTGACCTTCATGATGGGCTCGATGGGCTCGGTGGTGGGGGAGATCCTCACCCGCGCCATCGAGCACGCGACCAAGAGCGACCTGCCGCTGATCGTGGTGAGCTGCTCGGGCGGCGCCCGCATGCAGGAGGCGGGCCTGAGCCTGATGCAGATGGCCAAGACCTCCGCGGCCCTGGCGCGCCTCGACGACGCGGGCGGGCTGTTCATCTCGGTGCTGACCGACCCGACCACGGGCGGCGTCACCGCCTCGTTCGCGATGCTGGGCGATATGATCATCGCCGAGCCCAAGGCGCTCATCGGCTTCGCCGGCCCGCGCGTCATCCGCCAGACCATCCGCCAGGACCTGCCCGATGGCTTCCAGCGCTCGGAGTTTCTGCTGAGCAAGGGCATGGTCGATCGCGTGGCGCCCCGGGCGGAGCTGCGGAGCGAGATCGCGCGTCTGATCGACTACTCGGGCAAGTAACGCGGGCCTGAGCCATGACACACGAAGAAGACGCGGGGCGCGACCGGGCACGGCGCTGGGCGGCCCGCGCTCGGGCCCTGGCCTGCGGCCTGTTCTTCAGCATCCTGATGACTTTTGCGTTCCCGCCCTTCGGGCTGTGGGGCCTGGCCCTGCTCGCCCCGGCGCCGCTGGTGCTGGCGGTCCGCGTCCGTGGGCTCCGCCCGCGCTCGCTGGGTGGATGGGCGGGTTTGGGCACGCTCCCGTTCTGGGCCCAGAGCCACCTGTGGATCATGAGCGAGGACGTCACGGCCCTCGGGTTCGTGTTCCTCGCGGCGATGCTCTCGCTCTACCCGGCGGTCTTCGTCTGGATCGGCGCCCGGACCGAGAGCCGCTTCGGGCGCGTCTCGTGGGTCTGGATGTGCCCGCTGCTCTGGGGCGGGCTCGAGGCGACGCGGGCGCTGGTGGCGTTCGAGGGCTACCCCTGGTTCCTGGTCGGGCACCCGCTGATCGAGACGCCCGTGCTGTCCTGGCCCGCGGCGTACGTCGGGGCGCTGGGGGTCTCGGCGCTGGCGGCGCTGGTCGCGGGGCTGGGCGCCGATCTGGCGCTGCGCCGCTTCGGGCGAGCGCAGGTCGCGGGGGCGGGAGTGGTCGTCGCGTGGCTCGGGCTGGGCCCGGTCCTGACGCACGAGGCGGGCGACGCGGGGTCGATGCGCATCGCCGTCGTGCAGACCAACGTGCCCCAGGACAACAAGATCGGCTGGACCAACGAGCAGCAGGTGCGGGACTTCGAGCGGTTCGCGCAGCTGACGATCGCCGCGGCGGCGCGGGAGCCGGACCTGATCGTCTGGCCCGAGACCATGGCGCCCGGGCGGGCGCTGGACCCCGTCTCCCTGCGGACCGAGCGGGCGGAGGACCTGGTCTGGACACTGGAGCTTGAGGGGCACGGCCAGGTCGAGCTGGGCACGACGGCGCTGATCGAGCAGCTGCTTGTGCTGCAGGAGACGATCGGCGTGCCCATGCTCGTCGGCGCGGAGGGGTTTGACGGGCTCCGGTTTGTTGAGCGGGAGGACGGGCTGTTCGCGCCCGAGTCCGACGCGCACTACAACTCGGCGTTCATCCTGACCGGCGGGCGGGCCCTGGAGCCCTGGTACAGCAAGATCAAGCTCACCCCCTTCGGCGAGGTCATGCCCTACATCTCCGCTTGGCCCTGGCTCGAGCGGACGGTGATCGCGCTGGGCGCGCGCGGGATGAGCTTCGAGGTGGACACGGCGCCCTCGATCGTGCGCCTGGACACCCGCCTGCGGGACGCCTCGACGGTGACCCTCGCCACGCCCATCTGCTTCGAGGCGACGATGTCGGGCGTGTGCAGGCGACTGGTGTATGAGGACGGGCGGCGCCAGGCCGGGCTGATGGTCAACCTGACCAACGACGGGTGGTTCGGCGCCCAGACCCGCGGGCGACGCGCCCACCTGCTGGGCGCCCGCTGGCGCTGTGTCGAGCTGGGCACGGGCATGGTCCGCTCGGCCAACACCGGGATCTCGTGCGTCGTCGATGCCCGCGGGCGGGTCCTCGAGGACCGGGTCGAGGCGGTGGACGGGGGCGAGGCGACGGGCGGGCTTGACCGGGTGGACGGGATCCTCGTCGCGGACGTGGCGCTCGCCTCGGGCGTGACCCCCTTCGCCCGGACCGGCGATCTGGCGGGGTGGACGCTGATGGTGGGGCTGGGCGGGGTCATCCTGCTGGGGTTCAGGCCCGGGCGGGGCCGTTCGGGGGAAGGGTCTCAAAGCGGAAGGCCCGGAACGGCCGAAAGATAGAGCGAACACGCGCACCCGCGCGGTCGAACCAGAGACGCACGGCAAGGCCAGAGCGGCCCGGACCTGCGGGAGAGCTGACGATGGCAGAGCGGACGATGAAGCGGTGGCTGATGATCGGCGGAGCTGTTGTGGCGATGGTCGCCGG
>JAJDDH010000006.1 GCA_029260415.1 Phycisphaerales bacterium
CCTGGCCCGCCTGGGCGAGCTGCTCGACAAGGCCCAGGACTACGACCGGGCCTTCGACGCCTTCGAACAAGCCGCGGCCCTCGGGCCCAGGGGCTTCAACCCCGACGCCCACGACGCCCAGACCAATGCGATGATCCAGAACTGGACCGGGTCCGCCCTCGCCAAGGCCGCGAGCGTCCCCCAGCGCGACGAGCGCCCCGTCTTCGTCGTCGGCATGCCCCGCTCGGGCACGTCGCTGGTCGAGCGCATCATCGCCGCCCACCCCAGCGCCGCGGCGGGGGGCGAGACCAACATCCTCCCCGAGGCCTGGCGCGCCGTCGTCGCCAGACTCCCCAAAGCAGGCGGCGTCCCCGACCCCGCCCGCATCGATCTCAAGTCCATCGCCCCCGCCGCGATCACTGCCCGCGCCCGCTTCGATCAGATCAGCGATTCCGCCCAGCGCATCGTGGACAAGAACCCGCTCAACGCCCTGCGCCTCGGGCTCATCCCACCCCTGCTCCCGGGCGCCCGGATCGTGCATTGCCTCCGCGACCCACGCGACACCTGCCTCTCCAACTACATGCAGCAGTTCGAATCGGGCCTCGCCTACGCGTCGGACCTGACCCACCTGGGACGCTTCTACACCAGCTACCGCCGCCTCATGGACCACTGGTCCGCGACCCTCGACCTACCCATCCACGAGATCCGCCTCGAGCGCCTCGTCGAGAACCCCGAGCCCGAGATCCGCTTGCTCATCGGGTTCCTGGGCCTCGAGTGGGATGACGCCTGTCTCCACCCCGAACGCGCCGACGTCACCACCTGGACCGCCAGCCGCGACCAGGTCGCGTCCTCGATCAACACCTCGGGCATCGGTCGGTGGAAGCACTACGAGGCGCACATCACGCCGCTGCTCGAAGCGCTGGGTCCCGGCGCGGGCTAGGCCTCTACCTTCACAAACGTCCCCAGCGCCAGGTCCTTGACCACCCCCGGGAACGCCAGCACCCGCCCGTGCGCCACCGCGTACACCCCGGGCGCCAGCACGCCAACCGCAAGCAGCGATTCCGTCAGGTTCTGCAGCGCGTCGGACCGCTTCATCTCGTACGGACGCATCGCCCCCGTCAGAATCACCGGCACATCCAGCGGGCTCAGCTCCTTGAGCAGAAACTCACCCGTGATGCAGAGCGTGTCCGTCCCGTGCATGATGATCACGCCGTCGCCGTTGGTCAGACCGTTCGCGTGCAGGCGCACCGCGTCGCGGATCCGCTCCCGGTCCCCGTCGGTCAGCTCCAGGCTGTCCTTGTGCATCAGATCAACCGTGTTGACCTGCGTCTGCTCCAGCCGCAACCGGCGCAGCATCCGCGGCACCACGCTCGACCGGTTTGACAACGCCCCGGAGGCCTCGTCATACGTTTTCTCGATCGTCCCACCCGTTGAGATCAGCGTGATCCGGCGCATGGGGCCACTGTAGACCCCCCAACCCGCCGCCCCGCCTCAGCCACGCCCGCAAACGCCCGATGACCGCCCCAGCCCCAGCCCGCCGACGCCCGAGCTAGACTCGTCGGTCCCACCCCTCAGATCCCCGGAGACGCCGCGTGGAAGGCCAGCAGACAACCCTCGCCCAAGCCATCAACGAAGCCCAGCGCCTCATCCGCATGGGCAACCTCCGCGCCGCTGGGGGCATCACCGCCCAGCTCTACGAGCAGGCGCCTGATCACCCGCCCGTCCAGGCGATCCACGGCATCGCCTGCTCCCGCCTGGGCCAGTACAAGAAGGCCGCGCCCCTGCTCCAGCAGGCCATCGACGCCGGGCCCGAGGGTCCCATGCTCGTCCGCCTCTCCAACGAGCTGGCGCAGGTCCACCTCAACCAGGGGCACATCGCCGACGCGCTCGTCGCCCTCGACCACGGGCTGGCAACCGAGCTCGACGCCGGCTTCCTCCTGGGCACCAAGGCCGAGGCGCTGCTCTACGCCGGACGGCGCGACGAGGCCGAGGCCCTCATCAAGGACGCCGCGTCACGCGACGTCGAGCACATCTCCCTCGCCATGGCCCTCGGGCGCCTCCGCCGACACCAGGGCGACCCCGCCGACGCCATCGACGCCCTCAAGCCATACGTCGAGATGGAAGGCATGACCGGCGCCCAACGCGCTCAGGCCCTCGGGCGTCTGGGCGACCTGCTCGACCGCGCCGGGAACTACGACGACGCCTGGGACTGCTACCGCCGCGCCGCCAACTTCGCCTGGGCCGAGTTCGACCCCGCCGCACACGCGCGAGTCACCGACGCCATCATCAACAACTGGACCGCCAAGGCCCTCTCCAAGGTCAAACGCCCCGAGGGCACGTCCAAGGCCCCCGTCTTCATCGTCGGCATGCCCCGCTCGGGCACCTCCCTCGTCGAGCAGATCCTCGCCTGCCACCCCGACGTCTTCGCCTGCGGCGAGCTCGACACCCTCGCCTTCATCGCCCGCAAGGCCCTGGGCGCCGAGTACACCACCTTCCGCCCGACCATCGACCGCCCCAATACCCTCAAGGGCAAGCAGCTCGAGCTGGCCGCCAAGCTCTACGAGAACAAGCTCCGCCTGGACCTCGAGCACGACGCCCAGGACCGGGGCCTCGACACGCCCAAGGCCCTGGCGCCGCGCATGACCGACAAGCAGCCCCTGAACTTCTACTACCTGGGCGCCGTCGCTCTACTGTTCCCGGACGCGCACATCATCCACTGCGTCCGCGACCCGCGCGACACCTGCCTGTCGTGCTACTTCTCCCAGTTCGTCAGCAACCACCCATACGCCTACGACCTGGAGCACCTCGCCTCCGTCTGCCGCGACGAGCGCCGCCTGATGGACCACTGGAAGCGCGAGCTGCCAGAACTCGGCCTGAAGATCACCGAGGTCCGCTACGAGGACATGGTCCGCGACCAGGAGGCCCAGAGCCGCGCACTCGTCGAGTTCCTCGGGCTCGACTGGGACGACGCCTGCCTCCGCTACCACGAATCGGGCCGCGTCACCCGCACCCTGTCCAACGATCAGGTCCGCCAGCCCATGTACGCCTCGAGCGTCGGCCGCTACAAGAACTACGCGCCTCACATCAAGGCCCTGACCGATGCGCTGGGCGATCTCGTCCCGGGCGATTCGGTCGCGAGCGAGGGCTGAGATGACCCTCGGGCCGCCCCCGCCCGCCTACCGCGACGCCCTGCGCGCCTTCAAGGCCGGCGACCTCCGACGCGCCCGGGCCTCCCTCGACCGCATTACCGCCTCGCACCCGACCGACATCCGCGTGCGCACACTCAGCGCCATGCTCGACGCCCGCCAGGGGCGACTCGACGACAGCGAGCGAGAGCTGCTCGCGGTTATCGCCGGCTGCCCCGACGAGCACACCGCCTTTGGCATCCGCCACCAGCTCGCCCTCGTCCACCTCCAGCAGCGCCGCCTGGACGACGCGCTGACGCAGATCGATCTGGCCCTCAGCGCCGCCCCCGACGCGCAGGTCCTCATCGCCGCCAAGGCCGACATGCTCCTCACCGCCAACCGGCGCGACGAGGCCGACGCCCTGCTCCGCCCCGCGCTCGACAAGACCGACCCGCCCAACCTCGCCCTTGCCACCGCCTACGCCCGCCTCCACGCCCGCACGGGCCAGCGCGACCACGCTGTCGCCCTGCTCGAGCGCGCCATCCCCGCCAGCCCACCGCCCACCATGGACGCCCGGCGCGCCATCCACCAGCTGGGCGCCCTCTACGAGCACGCCGACCGCTACGACGACGCCTTCGACTGCTACACCCGCGCGGGCGCCCTCAGCCCCGTCAGGTACGACCCCCGCGCCACCGCCGCCCTCGTCGATCGCCTCATCAACGCCTGGACCGCAGACGCCATTGCTTCCGCCCCGCGCTCCCACAACACCAGCAGCGCCCCCGTCTTCATCGTCGGCATGCCCCGCTCGGGCACCAGCCTCACCGAGCGCATCCTCACCAGCCACCCGAACATCGCTGGGGTGGGGGAGTCCGACGCGCTCGCCGACGCCGCGGCGCTCGCCCTGGGCGCCGAGGGCTCGCTCTGGCGCGCCGAGCCCCACCCGCCCGCCAAGCTCACGCCCCCCGACATCCACAACGCGACGAGCGAGTACGTCCGGAGGGTCATCGCCCCGCACACCTCGCGCCCGGACAGCGTCGCCCGCGTCACCGACAAGCACCCGATGAACTTCTGGCGCCTCGGGCTCATCCCGCTGCTGTTCCCCCGCGCGCACATCATCCACTGCGTCCGCGATCCGCGAGACACGTGCGTGTCCTGCCTCGCCCAGCACTTCGTGGGCGACCACCCCTGGGCCAACCGCCCCGAGGACCTGGGGCATTTTTACCGTCAGTACGCCCGCGTCATGGCCCACTGGGAGCGCGTCCTGCCCGAGGCGGGCGCCAGGCTCACCCGCGCCGTCTACGAGGACATCGTCACCGATCAGCAGACCGAGTCGCGCCGCCTTATCCAGTTCCTGGGCCTGCCCTGGGACGACGCCTGCCTCCGCCCCCACGAGTCGGACCAGATCACCTGGACCCACTCCAACGAGCAGGTCCGCCAGCCCGTCTACACCTCCAGCGCCGGGCGCTGGCGGCGCTTCGGCGCACGCCTCAATCCGCTCATCACCGCCCTGGCCGACTCAATCGCCTAGGGGCACCCCGCCCCGAACGCCGCCAGGAACGCGACGACGTCGGAGAAGTCGTAGCTCCCGAAGGGCTCCGCCAGATCCGCCGCGCTATCCATCCCCGCGAACGCGCCCAGGAACGCGACGACATCCGAGAAGTCCAGGCTCCCCAAAGGCGCCGCCAGGTCCGCGGCGTTGCACGCCGCCGTCCCGTTGATCGTGATGGGCAACTCCGTGTCGTCAAAGCCCGTGTTCCCGTCGCCGTCCAGCGCCGTCACACGAACCACCGCCTGCGTGGTCGCGACATCGGGCACGAGCCAGCCGTACAGCCCGGTGTCGTCGTACCCGGTCTGAAGCGGGGCGAAGCTCGCCCCGCCGTTGACGCTCAGCTCGATGTCCACCGACGCGATGTCCTTCTCCTCGTCGTCCGTCCGCCACTCGATCGCGACCAGCTGCCCGGGCTCGAGCGTGGGCCCGTCGTTGAGCGAGCTCACCCACACCACCGGGTTGACCCCCCCCGAGCTGGCGGGCACGTGCATCACGATGCAGTGCATCACCCCCGCGGCCGTCACGATCGCGTCGCAATCGATCTGCACCACCGTCTTGTCCGGGAACGCCGCCTCCCACGCCGCCAGCGCCTGCGTCGAGTAGGTCGCCGCGATGCCGTCGTACTCGGGAAGCAGGATCAGGTCGTTGCACATCACCACGTTGGTAAAGGTGTAGTGCGTCCCGCCCGAGAGCACCGCGGGCACGCGGACCACCGTGTAACCGTTGGCAGCGAAGTTCGTCGCCGCGGTCTCGCAGATCACGTCCTGCGTCGAGCCCTGCTGCAGGGGCCAGTCCGAGATCACGACCGTGTCGTCCGCCGCGATCTGCATCCACATATCAATGTGCTGCGTCGAGTCCACGCTCGTGGGGAACGGGTTGTACAGCGTCGTCTCCAGGTTCTGGTAGTCCCGCCAGAGCTGGACGATCTCGCTCTCGCTCAGCCCGGGGTTCTCGTTGTTGATCAGGCGCGTCGACGCGGACTCGCCCAGCGCGTCCAGGTGGTAGTTCCCCCCGCCGTGCACCAGCGGGATCTGGTACTCGGGCTCGCCCCGGACCCCCGCCCAGTAGTCGGGCACGCCGTTGTCGCTCGGGCGCGGGCGGTTGTACGTGTGATCCACGATCGCCCGCACGCCCCCCTCGAAGATGTACCGGGGCCCGTAGTCCCGCATCCAGATCGTGTTCGTCGCCTTGACGTGCGTGAACACCCGCGCCGGGTCCGCGCCCTGGCCGACCATCGCGCTCTGCACGCTCGCCGCCTCGCTCGACGTGTCGCACATCACGTATATATTCGCCCCGCCCACCGTCGTGATCTGCTCCGCCATCTGGCGCAGGATCGAGAGCCACCCGCTCGAACCCTCGTACGCGATCAGGATCCCCTCCATCGGCTCGTACTCCGCGGCGCACCGCACCGGGCCCGTCGGCGCCCCAACCCCGCGGGCGCTGGGCGCTTCGATCGGGTTCGCATCCACCCACGCGCGCTCCGCCGCCGTCATGCCCCGCGGCGTCTCCGCCCCCTCGGGATACTCCGGCGCGGGGGGAGCCCCCAACGCAAGCCCGGAGCACACGCCCATCGCAACAACACCGCTCCGCAGCTTCGATCGCACGCTCAGCCTCACTCTCGGTCTGGATGGCCACCCTCGGGCCCGGTCACACCTCCCGCGGCCCACGGAAAGGGCGCGGGAACAAGTCTCGAACCCAAGCCTACCCAGCCCGCCCCGCGACTCCAAGGGCGGTGGGGGGTCTCAGGCCACTCTCTCACGGGCAACCCGCCCCGAACGCCCCCAGGGACGCGACAACATCCGAGAAGTCGAAGCTCCCGATCGGCGCCGCCAGATCCGCGACCTTGCACCCCATCGCCCCAGGGTCAAACTCGCTCGGCTCCAGGTCCACGATCCCCGCCGCCAGGCGACACGTCGACCACGCAATGCTCGCGCTCATCGTGCTCTCCTCATCGCCCGTCCAGCGTTTCCGGGCGCCGGTTGTACCCCGAGCTCCGCTTCCTCGGCGCCCGCCGCCCAGTTACCATCTGACCGATGCCCGATACGCACGATCGCACGCTCCGGATCGACCCCGACATCACCAAGGCCGAGACGCCCCCGGGCTGGCTCTACACCGACCCCGAAATCACCCAGCGCCTCACCGACCGCGTCCTGGCCCGCTC
>JAJDDH010000007.1 GCA_029260415.1 Phycisphaerales bacterium
TGATCATGCTTGTGTTCATGCTCCACATGCTGAGGCACACGCCGACAAACATCGGAGTTGTGGTGCTGAGCGCCGCAGTCTTCGCCAGCGCCCTCTACCTCGTCCGGAGCCAGTCGACCGTCCAGGACATCTCCTGGATGCGGGCGATGATCCCGCACCACTCCATCGCCATCCTGACGAGCGAGCGAGCGGAGATCAGCGACCCGCGCGTCCGCCAGCTCGCCGACGAGATCGTCGAGGCCCAGCGCCGCGAGATCGACGAGATGAAGTCCCTGATCGCGGACCTGAGATCACAGGCTGGAGATCCTTGACAGAGGGGGCGGCCCTGCATACCCTATGGGGGTATGGGTACCAAAGCGAACCACCGAACCGCGTCGGGCGTCTGCGACACGCAGCGCACCGCGAACCTGGCCCGCCTCAAACGCATCGAGGGGCAGGTCCGCGGCATCGCCCAGATGGTCGAGCAGGACCGCTACTGCGTCGACGTGCTCACCCAGATCGCCGCCGCCCAGTCGGCCCTGCGGTCCGTGGGGAAAGAGATGCTGCGTCACCACCTGAAGCACTGCGTCGCCGACGCCGCCAAGCACAGCAAAGCAAGCCTGGAAACCGCGAGCGACGAGCTGATCGACCTGCTGTATAAGAACGCGCGGTAGGAGAGGAGCGATGGCGAAGGACCCGGTCTGTGGGATGATCGTTTCCGAGGAGACCGCCGCCCAGCACGAAAGGCACGGCGGCACGGACTACTACTTCTGCAGCACGGGCTGCGCACAGAAGTTCCTGTCCAACCCGGATCACTACATCGAGAAGAATCAACCGCCCTCGGGCCCCGGGGACACGTGCTGTTCGCACGCGCACGACAAGCGCCCGGTCGGACCGCACGAGGGGCCTCCGGACGCGATCTACACCTGCCCGATGCACCCGGAGATCCATCAGGTCGGGCCGGGCGACTGCCCCAAGTGCGGCATGGCGCTCGAACCGGTCGACGCCACCGCCGCGCACGACGACACGGAACTGCGCAGCATCACACGACGGTTCTGGGTCGCCACGGCCCTGACCACGCCCCTGCTCGTGCTTGTCATGGGCGGCATGCTCCTCGGGCATCCGCTGCGCCGCGCGATCGGACCCGCCGCCAGCCAGTGGCTGGAGTTCGTGTTGGCAAGCCCAGTGGTGCTCTGGTGCGCCTGGCCGTTCTTTGTCCGGGGCGTCCGCTCGATCCGCGCCATGAGCCCCAACATGTGGACGCTGATCCTCATCGGCGTCTCGATCGCTTACGTGTTCAGCATCGTCGCGACCGTCGCTCCATCGCTCTTCCCCGAATCGCTCCGCGACGAGTCCGGGCGCGTCGGGGTGTACTACGAAGCCGCGGCGGTGATCGTCACCCTGGTCCTCCTCGGCCAGGTGATGGAACTGCGAGCGCGACGCCAGACCGGCAGCGCCCTCCGGGAACTCCTCGAGCTGGCCCCGCCCACCGCGCGCCGCATCGCTCAGGACGGTTCCGACGAGCAGGTCCCGGTCGAGCGGGTCAACACGGGCGATCGCATCCGCGTCCGCCCGGGCGACAAAGTCCCCATCGACGGCGTCGTCGAAGACGGGCGGAGCGCCATCGATGAATCGATGCTCACGGGAGAGCCGGTCCCGGTCGAGAAGTCCGCCGGAGACGGGGTCACCGGGGGCACACTCAACAAGACCGGCTCGTTCATCATGACCGTCAGCCGGACCGGATCCGAGACGACCCTCGCCCAGATCGTGCGGATGGTCGCTGACGCTCAACGCTCTCGCGCACCGATCCAACGCTTCGCCGACACGGTCGCCTCGTGGTTCGTGCCGATTGTCGTGGCGGTCGCGGTGATCGCGTTCGTTGTGTGGATGCTCGTGGGCCCGGCGCCCGCGATCAGCCACGCGCTCGTCGCCGCCGTCACAGTGCTCATCATCGCGTGCCCGTGCGCGCTCGGACTCGCAACGCCCATGTCCATCATGGTCGCCGCGGGCCGGGGCGCCAAGCAGGGGGTCCTGATCAAGGACGCCGCCGCCCTGGAGACGCTTGAGCAGATCGACACTATCGTTGTTGACAAGACCGGAACGCTGACCGAGGGGCGCCCCGAACTGGTCGTGGCACAGATCCTGGGCGATCGTGACAAAGGGCGAGCGTTCGCGCTGCTCGCGGGCGCGGAGCGGGGCAGCGAGCACCCGCTCGCCGAGGCCATCGTGACCGGCCTTGAGGCACGCAGCGATCAGCGGTTCGATGCGTCAGCCTTCGAGAGCGTCACGGGCAAGGGGATCATCGCGACGGTAGACGGCGCCCGCGTCGCCATCGGCTCCCCCGCGCTGATGGACGAGCTGGGGGTTGAGACCGAGACCCTCCGCGCCGCCGCCGAGGCGCACCGAAGCCACGGCGGGACCTCCATGTTCGCCGCAATCGACGGGGAACTCGCGGCCCTTCTCGGCGTTGAGGACCCGATCAAGCGAACCACCCGCGCCGCCATCGACGCGATGCACTCGATGGGTCTCACCGTCGTCATGCTCACCGGTGACAACCGAACAACCGCCCATGCCGTTGCCAATCAGCTCGGCATCGACCGCGTCGAAGCAGAGGTCCTGCCCGAGCAGAAGGCCGAGACCGTCCGCCAGCTTCAGGGTGAGGGCCGCAAGGTCGCCATGGCCGGAGACGGCGTCAACGACGCCCCGGCGCTCGCCCAGGCCGACATCGGGATCGCCATGGGCACGGGCGCCGGCGTCGCCATCGAGAGCGCCGCGATCACGCTCGTGGGGGGGGATCTCAACGGCATCATCCGGGCGCGCGAGCTCAGCCGGGCGACCATGCGAAACATCCGCCAGAACCTGTTCTTCGCGTTTGCCTACAACGCCGCTGGCGTGCCCGTCGCTGCCGGCGTGCTCTACCCGTTCTTTGGCGTGCTGCTCAGCCCGATGATCGCCGCCGCCGCCATGAGCTTCAGTTCCGTCTCTGTGATCCTCAACGCGCTCCGCCTCCGCCGCACGTAACAAGACCGTCACCGGTCGCCCGCTGAGAGCCCGACTCGGGTCCGCTCGTGTCAAGCAGGGCGCCGACGGCCTCCGTCCGGTGCAACATCGCCGCTCCGGACCCGAGAACTCGCGCTGGCGACACCCGTGGCGCCCATCGCGAAGATTCGGCATCGATCATGTCATGATCGCAGCTTCGGGATCTCCTTCGCATCGCAGCCCGCGGGGTCCGCGCGGCGCCGCGCCATGCCATGGCAGACACGTCAACCCTCGCACGATCACGAGCCTCGACGACACGTGTCCCACGCAACAGTGCCAGGAGCTCTAGGCCATCCCCGCGCGGCGCTGTCCCGTGTCGCACGCTCTGATGCGGATGAACCTGAGTCTGGACAGAACTGCCAGGCGCGTCCGTGCGCAGGTCACAACGATT
>JAJDDH010000008.1 GCA_029260415.1 Phycisphaerales bacterium
GCTGAGCCGGGCGAACTTCATCGGCGGGCACCGGTACGCGGCGACGTGGACGGGGGACAACAGCTCGAACTGGTACCACGTGGACGTGTCGATCCCGATGACGCTGAACCTGGGGCTGAGCGGGCAGCCGTTCGCGGGGCCCGACATCGGGGGGTTCGCGGGCAACGGGGATGGGGAGATGTTCGCGCGGTGGATGGGGTACGGGGCGCTGATGCCGTTCAGCAGGGGGCACACGGCCAAGGGGAACATCGACAAGGAGCCCTGGGCGTTCGGGGCGGAGGTCGAGGCGACGTGCAGGCGGGCGTTGGAGCGCCGGTACCGTCTGATCCCGTTCCTGTACACGCTGTTCCGAGAGTCGTCGCTGACGGGGGCGCCGATCGCGCGTCCGACGTTCTTCGCCGACCCGACGGACATGGCGCTGCGCTCGGAGGACGACTCGTTCCTGCTTGGCTCGGACCTGCTCGTCGTCGCGCAGATGCAGCCGGCCCGGGACCGGGTGTCGATCCTGCCCAGGCCCGTGGACGGGGTCGCGTGGCGCGAGCTGGACTTCCCGAGCTTTGACGGCGGACGCGACAGCAAGGACCCCGACCAGGCCAGGCTGTACGTCCGTCCGGGGAGCATCATCCCCAGCGGGGCGGTGATGGAGTACGTGGACGAGCGGACGCTGGACCCGGTGACGCTGATCGTGTGCCTCGACGCGGCGGGCAGGGCCTCGGGCGAGATGTACGAGGACGCGGGCGACGGGTGGGGGTATCTCGAGGGCGAGTACCTGCAGTCGACATACACCGCGGTTCGTGAGGGCAGGGTGGTCACGGTGCGTCTGGACTCGACCGAGGGCGAGATGACCCGTCCGGGGCGCGGGGTGCGTGTCCGCCTGCTGCTGCCCGACGGGCGCGAGGCGACGGGCTTCGGGCGCGACGGCGAAGACATCCTGATCCCGATCCCTTGAGGGTTGGGGTGGGGCTCAGACCAGGACGCTGGCGTCTTCCTTGGTCGCGAGCGTGAGGATGTTGGACTGGGTCATGTCGGCGCCGGAAAGCTCGCCGCGGACGCGGCCCTCTCCCATGACGAGGATGCGGTCCGAGAGCGCGAGCAGCTCGGGCATCTCGGAGGAGACGAGCAGGATGGCGTCGCCGCGTGAGGCGGCGAGCTGGATGAGGCGGTAGATCTCGGCCTTGGCGCCGATGTCGATGCCGCGGGTGGGCTCGTCGAGGAGCAGGACGCGGGAGTCCGAGTGCATCCAGCGTGAGATGAGCAGCTTCTGCTGGTTGCCCCCGGAGAGCTCGCCCGGGAGCGAGGCGGTGGAGGCGGTCTTGACGTGGAACTCGTCGAGGCGGGAGCGGACGAGCTTGCGTTCGTCGTGCATCGATCGGATGCCGGCGGGGCCCGCGATGGACCGCATGTAGGGGACGACGATGTTCTCGCTGACGGAGAGATCGAAGAACAGGCCCTGGAGGCGGCGGTCCTCGGGGACGTAGCCCACGCCTGCGCGGATCAGATCGCGCGGGGAGGAGCGGGTGTTGGGCTCGCCGCTGACTTTGACCTCGCCCGAGGCGCGCGGGTCGATGGCGAAGATGGCGTCGAGCAGCTCGGAGCGTCCGGAGCCGACGAGCCCGCCGATGCCCAGCACCTCGCCCGGGCGGACCTGCAGCGAGACGTCTGAGATCTTGCCCGGTGAGCTGAGCGACCTGACCTCCAGCAGGGGCTCTGCGGAGAGGTCGGGCGCGTGGTCGTGCCCGTTGGAGAGCCCGCGCAGGGCCGCGGCTTCGCCTCCGGGCGACTGGGCTTTGACGCCCGGGGTGGTGAGTCGGCGCCCGATCATCTGCTCGACAAGATCGGGCTCGGTGATGTCCGCGACGACGGAGGTGGCGACGTACTTGCCGTCGCGGAGAACGGTCACGCGGTCGCAGCAGGCGAAGATCTCGCTCATGCGGTGGGAGACGTAGACGACGGTGAGCCCGTCGTCGGCGAGCTGGCGGATGATGGTGAGCAGGCGCTGGGTCTCGCCGATCGAGAGCGAGCTGGTGGGCTCGTCGAACACGATGACGCGGGCGGACTCGGCTCCGGGCTTGGCTTCCTCGTCGAGCGAGGCGGCGATCTGGCAGATCTGGCGGTGTCCCGGGGAGAGGGCGCCCAGCTCGACGTCCACGTCGATCGAGGGCTCGATGCGGTGGACGAGTTTCGCGGCGCGCCGGCGCATCGCGACTCGGTCGATCGTTCCCCACGCGGTGCGGGGCAGGTCGTGCAGGCAGAGGTTCTCGGCGACGCTCAGGTTCGGGCACTGGGCCAGTTCCTGGTGGACGATGCGCACGCCCGCGCCGAAGGCGTCGTCGATGGACCCGGGCTTGAGGTCTCGTCCGTCGATGGTGACCGAGCCCTGGTCCTGCTTGTGCAGGCCCGAGATCACCTTGCCCAGGGTGCTCTTGCCCGCGCCGTTCTCGCCCATGAGGGCGTGGACCTCGCCCGCGAAGAACTCGACGCTGACGTCATCGAGCGCCTGGGTGATCCCGAAACGCTTCGACACGCCCGAGGCGCGGATGAGGACCCGGCGCTCGTGGGCGGATGACGGATCGGCGTGCTGGGCCATCGGAACGGAACTCCGGGTCGAGGACTCGCTTACGGGCCTTCGGCGCCGCGGGTGAGCCAGTCGTTCCACTGGCCCTCGAACTGCTCGACGTTGTCCGGGGTGACAACGTCGAAGTCGGCGTAGATGAACTCGTTGGGCGGGTTCTTGGCGTTGTGGATCTTCTCGACAATGTAGGTGACAGACTGGTAGCCCCAGCCGTAGTAGGGCTGGCCCACGAGGACCTGGACCTGGCCCTTCTTGAGGTATTCGAGGGGGAGAGGGAGGGGGTCGAGGGAGACGACCTTCGCGTGCTCGTGGATGCCGTCGAGGGCGTTGTCGGTGTAGAGGGGCCAGCCGCCGACGAGGGCCCAGCCGGTGATGCTGGGGTTGGCGGTCTGGACCTGGAGCATCTGGGCGGCGGCCTCCGCGGCGGTCTCCTTGTGGTAGAAGACGCGGGGCTCGGGGATGCCTTCGTAGTTCTTGGCTTCCTCGATGACGCCCGCGACGCGCGACTGCAGGTTGGTTGCGGCCTGGTTGCCCGCGAGGACCGCGACCTGGCCCTCGCCGTCGAGCACGGCGGCGAGCTGACGCATGACCTCCGCGCCCGCGGCTTTGTCGTCCACGCCGTAGTACGCCATGCGCCCGGAGTTGGGGGCGTCGGAGTCGAAGGTCATGACCGCGATGCCCCGCTCTACGGCGTCCTTGAGCACGTCGGTGAGGAGGTTGGCGTCGATGCAGGAGATGGCGATGCCGTCCACGCCCGAGTTGACAAGCTGCTCGACGTACTGCGCCTGCTGCTGGGCGTCCTCGGTGTTGGGGGTCTGCCAGCGGATCTGGACGTCGATGCCGTACTTCTCGGAGAGGTCGGCGCCGGCGTCTTCCGCGCCGACGCGTGCGGCCTTGAAGACGGGATTGATCTGGCTCTTGGCGACGACGCCGATGACGTAGCTGTCCTTCTCGCCCGAGCCGCCGGCGGCGTTGGAGCCTGAGGCGCTCGAGTCTGGGGCGGAGTCGGAGCAGGCGCCCAGCGAGAACGCCGACGCGGCCAGGGCGAGGGTCAGCCCACGGAGAAGGGTGGCAGATTTCATGGCGGTCTCCCGGTTCGGTGGTCTTCGTCGGGTCCGCCCGTGGGTCGGCTCCCGGTTCGTGTCAGGCCAGACAGTCTAGTGGCTCGGGCGGCGGGCGGGCGGGCCGGTCCGGAACCGGCTCAGGCGCCTGAGATGCGGCGTTTGGCCTGGTCCACGACGACGGCGACGATGATGGCGCCGCCCATGACGACCTGGTTCCAGGACTGGTCGATCTCGAAGATGATCATGGCGTTGTCGATGAGCTTGATGACGATGGCGCCCAGGACGGCG
>JAJDDH010000009.1 GCA_029260415.1 Phycisphaerales bacterium
TTGATATTTTTGAGTATAACTACTTGGATTGCAATACGATAATATTACGGTAAAAGTATTGTTCTTCTCTATTATCGTCATCAATTATTTGTTTCCTTAGTAAACTCTAGAAATGTTTGAGGGTTTTCGTAAGCACTCGGGATGACTTTCGTAAGCGCTCCGAGCAGCTTTCAGCATTAGGTGACTGCCGCTAGACGCTGAAGTAATTATATCTATATGTTAAAGAGCACAAGCTGCGGCTAAGCTGCTTTTTTAATCAAGGCATTAGCCTCCAGCTCAATATTCCAAGGTAATAATTTCTCATAATCCTCTACCGAACTACAATTTGGTAAAACTTCTAGCACCTTGGCATAGGTAAGCGCTCATCCAACTCTAGCGTACACTCTGTACAGCAACTTTGAGCAAGTACTGCTTGGTCGATAGTAAAATACATATTGTTAAAGAACGCAGCAGTTTAAGCTGCCTTTTTTAAGGCATCCTGGGTCCCGCCCAACCGAATATTCCACGGCAGCAGCGTTTCATAGTCCTCTACCGTAGCGCATTCAGGCAGAGCTTTTAATATAGCCGCATAATACCGATATGGATCTAAGTTGTGTGCTTTTGCCATTCTTACTAAACTGAAATGTACAGATAAAGCTTTCGCACCAGCGATACTGCAACTAAACATAAAATTCTTGCACCCAATCACAAACGGTTTAATTTGCTGCTCGGTCAGGTTATTGTCTATTTCCAGTCGCCCATCATTGAGAAACTCTGCCAAACCATCCCAGTGGTTAATGCAGTATTCAATGGCCTTGCCCAATGGAGATTTAGCGAGTACGGTTGGATAAGCGTCTTCAAGCCACAGCTTAAAATCATCCATAATAGGCTTAGATTCTTTTTGCCGAAGGAAATAGCGCTCAGTGACTGACAGGTTATGGTTTTTAGCATAACGTTCGATTTTATAAAGGCCTTGATAAACTTTCATTGCATGTCTAGCCAAGCCATCTGATTTGGTAGCATTGGCAATCGGCTCAAACTTACGTCTAGCATGTGCATTGCAGTACGATAGGGTTATGCCATTTTTATCAGGAAGATCCTCAAAGAAAGGATCAGCATCAACATGTAAATAACCATCAAAGCCTTCAAACCATTCGCTTAAGAACGACTTATGCAGCAGCGCATTGCATTCATATAAAATCACCGCTTTGTTGGGCGGCCCACCTCGCGTGCAATACACATAAGATTTTCGTTTTGCGGGCCGGCCAGGCTCTTTCAACACTTGCAGTGTCGTGGCATCACAGCTGGCGATGTCATATTCAATGAGCTCATCTTTTGCAAGATTGATGATCGGCTGCAAGACTTTAGCCGTTTCAATAAAGTAGCTTGCCAATGTTTGTCGTGATACATGAAACTGGTAGCGCTGCTTAAACTGCTGCTCTTGGTGATACAGTGGTTGTCGATCATCAATCTTGCTGACAATGATGTTAGCCAGAAATGAGGCAGTTGTCATGACCTTAGGCAGAACTCGTTTTGGTGCTGGAGCTGCTTGAATAGAATCATCGCAACCCTTTGTGCAGGCAACCACTTCACGTTGCTCCTCGATGATCTCAAAGATGGCGGGCTGATAGTTTAAAATTTCACTGCTTTCATAGCGAATCAATTCTTTATGTTGCCCACAGCCACACGTTCGATCTGATTCATCAACTGGGATAATAACTTTAAGCTTAGGTAAATTCTTAAAGTTATCAGAACGAATCTTTTTGCATCGCTGGTGAGCAGCAATATTAACCACATTGTTATCACTACTTGGCGCTGTGCCTAAATTTTCACTCTTAGTTTCGTCAGACTCACTTTCTGCATCGTCAGAGGGCTCGTCAAATAATGAGTTCTGGGGGTTCGCCGGATCAATATAGCGCTCTGATTTGCTACCAAAGCGATCGCGCATAAGCTGTTTTACATGATGTAATAATTGATCGTAATTTTCCTCAATGCGTTCGCAGCGTTTTTCAAAAAAAGCTAGCTTCTCTTTGAGCTCTGCATTTTCAGCTTTTAATTTTTTGATTTGTTTTCCGCTCACCGTAATATCCTTGCTAAATTTGACGCTCATTATACTGGTATTATCCTACATTCTCTAATAAAAGTTGCTGGCTTTTACAGTTGGTAGGTCTGCATGACGCGTGAAATCAAGCTCTGATAATAGCCACGTTAATTGCTCTCTGCTTAACAGCAACCCTTCATCTACAATATCAGGGAATTTAAAACGGCCTTGCTCCATCCTTTTGTACGCTAACCAAAATCCATTTTGGTCAAACCACAAAATTTTGATCTTATCGGCCTGACGATTTATAAACAAAAACAGCTGGCCTGATGTCGGGTTTTTCTTTAGCTGATCGGAGACCAGTAAAATTAATCCGTCGATTTGCTTCCTAAAATCAACAGGAGCTTGATAAAATCAAATATCGGCTTGAAATGGTAGCAACATATCAACTCAGCGCCTGGATGAGCTGTTTTAACATGGGTAGAACACTTGGGTCATGAATTGATAGTCGATGGCCACTCACAAGCTCTACAGTACACAGCCCGTCAGTTGGGTGTGACTTGGCTTTCACTTTAACCGGCACAAGAGCATCACATGAGACTGAAAGCTGACCATGCCAATACATAAATTGGTGGTAGTTAAGATCATGCTTTCGACAGTACGCCGCCTTGCTGCCACCGGCTTTGTTGAATTGATCAATATGGGCTTGCCAGCTATGTCGCTGTGATTGTTTTTTCCTTTTCATTTTGATCTCCAGTCATTAAACTGGAAAGAGTTTCGCAGGTTGAGCGTTAGGCTGGAAGGATGCTCTATCTCGATCGCTCACGTTGCTGCAGGTGTTGTCGGCACAACCGACCCCTGAGTTATATAGTAGAGAGCATTTGCAAAAAAGTGGGATGTCTCAATCGAGTGTGCAAGCTGCTGCAAATATGTTGATGGATAAAGGGTTGGTAGAGAAGCTTGAGGGTCAGTTTAGAGTATTGGATCCGACGATTCGTGCATATTTTGAAATATTTTAATACATTAAAGAAATTTTTATCTTATCTACTCTCTGGGTAACTAATGCTTATTCCTCTCAAATTCCGGTCTAATTTTAGAAAAATATTATTTAATTAACGTACAACATGTTGCTTTCCATAGAGTTATTTCAAGGCCATATGATGAGACCCTTTGAGCTAAAAATGCATGTTGGAAGTGTACTATAATTTTTAATAATTATAATAGGTTATTGGGAGGGCCGTTATGAAAGCTCATATTATTTCAACCATATCCTTCATACTCATCGCATTGAGTTTTGTTTATTTTATTCCGGCTCATGCGAAAAGTGCTGAAAAAAAATGCATGCTGGTTATAAACAATGACACTAAAAAGAATCTTTCCCCTACGAAAGGGGTAAAGCCTATATATAATCCTACTACTGTATTAAAGTCAGGACATATTCATTACTTTAAAGTGCAATGTGACCAATTGCTAGGGCTAAAAAATAAATACAGAAGTGCTAAAGTATCAGACGATAAGAAAGTGCTTCTTATTAATGTATCTCAAACACCTAGCTCATACGACTGCATTCACTGCAGCTGCTATGGGTATCATCACAATAAAGGAAATAAGCATATGGATGGTTATTATTGTAATTGTGGGTGTTAGTAATAATTTATTAGGCTCTGCTAGATTTGCCAATTGCATGTTGACTTAGTAGAAATTGATTTGCAAAGCACCTTATCAGGTGCTTTGCATTTTTTAATTTGGGCTATTTGCGAATTGGTTTTAGAAATAAAAAAATGTTTGTTATCCAGTGCCTTTTGCCGGCTCTTTATATGCAGTTTTAAATCGCGGCACTCGTAGCCTGTTGTAGCCCGCATAAAGCCCACGCTGCGCGTGGGCGGCATGCGGGAGAGATGGCATGGTGCTTGATTCATGCGCTAATCTTTCCGTGTGGTGGTAAAAAGCTTGGTGTTTAAATAAGTATGATGCTTTATCCCCCGCATACCGCTCACGCTGCGCGCGGGCTTTATGCGGGCTACAACAGGCTACAACTGCCATATAACATTAGCCTGGAAAAATTATAGCTTATATACTATAATTATATAAAAATATAGGCTATAAACTATGAAAAATAGAATTATACAATCTATGAGAGATGGGCGAAAAAGCAAAAAGCTCTCGCAAGCGCAGTTTGCAGGGCTTTCAGGCATGGCTCAGGGTGACGTATCACGTTTGGAGCAGGGCCATGTTGATCCTAGGCTATCGACACTCATACATGTAGCGCAGGCACTTGATTTGGAGGTAACGCTTGTGCCTAAAAACTTGATGGATCAAG
>JAJDDH010000010.1 GCA_029260415.1 Phycisphaerales bacterium
CGATGATGTCGAGGACGGGAGCTACGACGGGCGCCCCCGCCTCTGGGTCCGCAACCTCCAGACCTGCGAGAACCCCGCCCTGCGCGACTACCTCGGGCTCGACTCGAGCCAGACCGGGCTCGTCTACCGCGGCGGCGAGGACGACGACAAGTTCCAGGAGTGGGACCTGCTCGACACCATCGGCGGGCACGACATCGACAACGCGGGCCTGGTCACCCTCGAGGGCGACCTCCGCCTTAGCTGGGGCTATCTCATCCCCAAGCTCGCCTCCGAGGGGAACATCAGCGTCGGCGTCATCCGCAAGGGCGAGCGCGTGGATCTCTCTATCCCCGTCTCCTCCAAGCGCGACACCCTCGTCCCCTTCATCGGCGACGACTACCCCGAGTACTTCATCCTCGGCCCCATGGTCTTCACCCCCGCCCGCGCCGAGCTGCTCTACGAGCTGTACACCGGCTTCCTCGCCCTTCAGAACAACCCCAGCGTCCTCCGCGCCGAGGAGCTGCGCAAGACCGAGGGCGAGGAGATCGTCCTCATCTGCTCCGACTTCCTGCCCCACCCGATCACCAAGGGCTACGAGATCACCTACCGCCCCGCCGTCAAGACCATTAACGGCGTCGAGATCACCTCCCTCGAGCAGATGGTCCGGACCATCCGCGACTCGGACGAGGACTTCCTCGTGTTCGACTTCTACGACAAGGCGCAGGAGACCTTCGTCTTCGACCGCGAGGAGCTGATCGAGGCGACCGAGGAGATTCTCGACGAGAACTCGATCCGACGCCAGGGATCCAGGCGGTTCATGGACATCTGGGAGGAGTAGGCGTCAGGGCCTGCTCACGCAGGCCTGAGCATCGTGATCGCCGCGTCGTGCCCACCCAGATAGTCCTGGCGGAAGCGCACCAGCGGGGTCTGTGTCATCGCCCAGTCGAGCATCGCCAGCGTGTCGAAGCGTATGGCGGGGCCCGTGTTCTCGTCGGTGCGCGACGGGTCGCCGTGCCGGTCCGAGAGAAAGTTGAACGCGAGGACCCCGCCCGGGGTGCTCCCGAGCGCGTCCCACGCGCGCTGCAGCACCGCCATCGCCCCGGGCTGCTCGAGCGTGTTGAGCGACCCACTGAAGACGAATGCCTGCACAGCGTCCTCACGGACGAGCGCCGGGAACGCCTCCGCGTCGGCGACAAAGTCGAGCCGGCGGAACACACACCGCTCCAGCCCCTCGCTGGCGGCGCGCTTCTCGCTCGCCTCGCAGAGTTCCTGCACCCCCTCGACCCCGACGTAGCCAGCGTACCCAACGCCCTGATCTCGCAGGTACACCGCCAGGTCCGCCCGCCCGCACCCCATGTCGGCCAGCGTGGCGCCCACAAGATCCAGCATCGAGACCAGCGCCGCGAAGCGGACCAGCTGCGTCTCGGGTCGGTTCCAGAGCAGGGCCTCGAAGCGTGGGCCGTGGGCGTCGACCGCTTCCTGGTAGGGGCGCAGGTACGCCGGGCGCTCGCTCATGGGGCTCTCAGTGCAACCGCATCATCGCGGCGAACTCGTCGTACCGCTCGCCGATCTGCGAGTCGGTGATCTCGCTGAGGCGCTCGAGGCTGAAGGTCTCGATGGTGAAGCTGGCGATGATCGTGCCGTGCGCCAGGGCGCGACGGATGACGTCGAACGAGCCCGGGTCCTCGCCCTGGGCGGTCGAGGCGATGTGCCCCATCATGCCGCCCGCGAAGGTGTCGCCCGCGCCCGTCGGATCGATGACCTGCTCCGCGGGGTACGCGGGCAGCGCCGCGATCCCGTCGCGGTGCACCAGGATGCACCCGTGCTCGCCCTTCTTGATCACGACGAACCGCGGCCCGTGCTCGAGCAGCTTGCGACCCGCGGTCACCGGGTTCTTCGTGCCCGTGTACAGCTCCGCCTCGTCGTAGTTGAGCACCAGACCGTCAACCTTACGCAGCAGCTGCGTCAGGTCGTCCTTGGCGATGTTGATCCACAGGTCCATCGTGTCCGCGACGCTCAGCTTGGCATCTGGCACCTGCGCCAGCATGTCCATCTGCACCTGCGGGTGGCTGTTGGCCAGGAAGATGTACCCAGAGTCCTTGAACGCCTCGGGCACCCTGGGCGGCGCTTCCTCAAGCACGTTCAGGTCCGTCGAGAGCGTCTCCCGGTGGTCCATGTTGTCCATGTACTTGCCCGACCAGCGAAAGGTCTTGGACCCGGCGCGGGTTTCGAGCCCGCTCGCGTCGATGTTCGCGAACGAGGCGAGCACCTTGCGGTGCTCGTCGGGGAAGTCTTCACCCACCGCCGCGACGAGGCGGACCGGGCCGTAGTGGCTCGCGGCGGCCGCAAAGTAGGCGCAGCTCCCGCCCAGGACGCCCTCGCGGTGCTGCCCGTCGGGGGTGTAGATGGTGTCGATGCCAATGGTTCCGGTGACGATCAGGCTCATGCGAGACTCTAGGCCCGCAACGACAATCTAGCCCTTGCCCGCTTCCTTCGCCCACGAGTCCTTCAGTGTTACCGTCCGGTTGAACACCAGCCTCTCGGGCGACGAGTCCCGGTCCACGCAGAAGTAGCCCACACGCTCGAACTGGAACCGGTCGCCCGTGACAGCGCCCGCCAGCTCGCGCTCGAGCCTGGCGCCGGTGATGACCTTGAGCGAGTCCGGGTTCAGGTCGTCGAGGTGGTTGCCGCTCGCCTTGCCCGGCTGCTCGGCGTTGTAGAGGCGGTCAAAGAGGCGGATCTCGCCCTCGATGCAGTCGTCGGCGCACACCCAGTGCAGCGTGCCCTTGACCTTGCGGACCTTGCCCTCCTCGTCGGGCGGGGGCGAGTCCCCGCCGCGGGTCGCCGGGTCGTACGTGCAGAGGATCTCCACCACCTCGCCCGCGTCGTTCTTCACGACGTCGTGACACCGGACCCAGTACCCGTAGCGCAGGCGGACCTCCTTGCCGATCGCCAGCCGGAACCACTTCTTGTTGGGCGCCTGCTCGATGAAGTCCTCGCGCTCGATCAGCAGGTTCTTGCCGAACGGGACGGTGCGTGATCCCGCGGCCTCATCCTCTGGGTTGTTGATCGCGTCGAGCCCTTCGATGCGCCCGGGGTCGCCGTGCTCGTCCCAGTTGGTGATGGTCAGCTTCACCGGGTCGAGCACCGCCATGCGCCGCTGGGTGATCTTGTTCAGGTGATCACGCGCGGCGTTCTCGATCCGCACGTAGTCCACCTTCGCGTTGAACTTCGTCACGCCCCCGATGGCGCACATCGCCCGCAGCGCCTCGGGCGTGTACCCGCGCCGCCTGAACGCGGCGACCGTTGGCATCCGCGGGTCGTCCCACCCGCTGACGCGCTCCTCCTCGACAAGCTGCCTGAGCAGCCGCTTGGACATCACCACGTACGTCGGAGCGAACCGGGCGAACTCGGTCTGCTGCGGGTGATGCACGCCCTCGAGCTGCCCCAGGAACCAGTCGTACAGCGGCCTGTGGTTCTCGAACTCCAGCGTGCACAGCGAGTTGGTGATCCCCTCGTACGAGTCCTCGAGCCCGTGGGCCCAGTCGTACATCGGGTAGACCTTCCACGCGTCGCCCGTGCGATGGTGCGCCTTGTGCAGCACGCGGTACAGCACCGGGTCCCGCAGGTTGAAGTTGGGCGACGCCATGTCGATCTTCGCCCGCAGCACCCGGCTCCCATCCGGGAACTCGCCCACGCGCATCCGCTCGAACAGCTCGAGGTTCTCATCGACCGGGCGGTCGCGGAACGGGCTGGGCGTGCCGGGCTCGGTCGCCGTGCCGCGGGCGGTGCGGATCTGCTCGGGCGTCTGGTCATCGACGTACGCCAGGCCCTCGCGGATCA
>JAJDDH010000011.1 GCA_029260415.1 Phycisphaerales bacterium
CCCCGGGGAACCCGCTCGCCCCCGTCCAGGATCCACGACGCTCGATACCGGTCCGGGCCATCGAACGCCCACTCGTACGTGATCGCTCGCTCCAACCCGTCCGCGTAGTGCAGCATCATGTCAAAGACCACCCGCTCGTCACCGGGCGTCACCGCTCCCACCCAGACCAGCCCGCCCCGAGACACGGCGAGCGCCGTCGTCTCCTGGCGTATCGGATCCCAGTAGATCACGCGCAGCACCCCACTCGTCGATTCCCCGTCACCCTTGGAGTTGAGCGTGTGACCGATCAGCGCACGACGCCCGGCTCCCCAGCGCCAGCGGTCGACCTGCACAGAACCGTTCATGACGCCCAGCCGCCATTCTCCCGGGACGAGCCGGTCAAAGACGTCATCCAGCGGTCCGGAAGCCCCCGCTGACTCCCGCTGCGCGCGGATGTGCTCGACCGCATTCCCCAGCGAACCCCAGATCGCGTGCCCGTCGCCCTGGGGGCTCGCCCGCAGGCTCAACACCGACCGATCCCCCTCCACAGGGCGGGTCTCGATCCGAAGATTGACCTCGATGGGCTCGAACGTCGCGAACCCGTCCGTCAAACGCATGGTTCCCCGGTACGCGCGCTCACCCTCCGCCTCCAGCTCCACGCGCGCGGGGACATGCGCCCGCCCGTCACGCCCGACGCCGAATGCGGACATCAGCCCGTTGTAGTACGACTCCACGAGCTCGACCACGCGATCGCCATCGGGCTGCGGCTCGTCGATCCAGGCGACGATCGCGTACGACCAGAACGCCTCGGTCCCGGGGTCACGCCACCCGGGCGGGAACAGGAGCATCTCTGTCCCCGTGGGCCAATCCGGCGCAAAGCCCGGGGGCAGCTCGATGGTCTCCGGAATCCAGTCCTGAACCGCCCCCAGACCGGGCGGCGCACCGGTATCCGCGTCCTGACCCTGCCTCGCACCATGCGCAGGCGCTGTAAAGATCAGCATCAACGGAGCGATCGACAATGCAAGTCGTCGTCGGGTGGGCATCTTGATCCCTCAACCTGTTCGTGCTGCGACCACCAGAACTCATCGCCCCGGCGCCTTTCCCGGCCCCGACAACCGACGCCCGCTCACGAGCAGCGTTCCCGACCACGCCCCATCCCCTCGATGCCGATCTCAAAATCAAACAAAGCGCAAGCTTCCCGAGAAGGACTCCCGCACAGAAACTGGGGAGGAGGGCGCCCCGTAGACGCTTTGCCACCCAGTTCCGCCGCTGTGGGCGGGAAATGTAGTCATCTGGAGCGCCGTGACGAGTGGCAACGGTCTGCTCAATGCGGATTGACACGCAAGCTCATACTTGCCTATACTCCGCCGAGTTGCCGCATGGAAGACCTGTACCGAGCCATCGCCGACCAAACGAGACGGGCGATTCTGGATGAACTGGTGGAGCGAGATGGACAGTCGCTGTTCGAACTCTGCGGCCGGTTGACCATGAAGCACGGCATCTGCTCATCTCGTCAGGCGATCTCGCAGCACCTTGATGTTCTGGAGTCCGCCGGGTTAGTCAGGGTGAGACGAGAAGGCAGGTACAAGTTCCACTGGTTCAACGGCGAACCGCTGAGGGCGATCGCCAAGCGTTGGCCTGCACAAGAACACAGGAGCTAGGGCCCAATGAGGATCAACCTGTCAAGCGTGCCCGTGGATGACCAGGCGAAAGCACTCCGCTTCTACACGGAGACGCTTGGGTTTCAGAAGAAACATGACATCCCGATGGGCGAACACCGCTGGCTGACCGTCGTCTCTCCCGAAGATCCAGACGGTGTCGAGTTGGCGCTCGAGCCCGACGAGCATCCCGCGGTCAAAACGTTCAAGTCCGCGCTCGTCGAGGACGGCATCCCATTCACATCGTTCGCCGTGCGAGATACCGCCGCCGAGCACAAGCGGCTTGAGTCATTGGGTGTGCGATTCACGCAACCCCCCGTTGATTACGGCACGGTGATCGCAGCTGTATTCGATGACACATGCGGCAACCTCATCATGATCGCACAGGAGACACCCCAATCATGAACTCGTCACAAGTCCGTCTGAGCGTTCTTTGCCTCGCACCGCTGCTGCTCGTTGGCGCTGCCACAAGTGTTCAGCCCACAATGGATCGAGTGCGATCGGACGCCGAGTCAAAGATTTACGAAGAGAAACGAGTCGAGGAGAAAGCCGTGAAAGTGCATTACCTGGAGATCGTCACTCCCTCGGTGGACGCAACGTGCGATGTCTTGGCAGAGGCGCACGGTGTCGTCTTCGGCGAACCGATCGCGGAGTTCGGCAACGCTCGCACCGCCAAACTCAAGGATGGGGGGCGCATCGGCGTGCGTGCGCCGATGCGCGAGACAGAGAAGCCGGTCGTGCGGCCGTATCTCTTAGTGGATGACATCGAAGCCGCGGTGAAGTCTGCGGAGAAGGCTGGCGCGGAGGTCGCCATCCCCCCTATGAAGATCCCGGGCCAGGGCGCCTTCTCGATCTACATCCTCGGCGGCATCGAGCACGGCCTCTGGCAACTCTGAATGCGGCCAGAGTTCAACCTCGCCTAGATTGTTCAACCTCAGGGCTCCCGCTTTGGACTGACGGGCGGGATTGAAACAAGCCAGAAACAACGATGGCCACGGCAACTGCCATGGCCATCATCCAACACCAATCGGGGTGAGAGGATTCGAACCTCCGACCTTTTGACCCCCAGTCAAACGCGCTAACCAAACTGCGCCACACCCCGGA
>JAJDDH010000012.1 GCA_029260415.1 Phycisphaerales bacterium
CCGTGAGCAGGAGCACCACAAACAGCAACGCGGACCGCGCGAGCGCGGCGAGCGGCGTGTACTCGGGTTGGCGGCGAACGCTCAGGGGCACGGGCGGATCGTAGTCGGGGGCCTACCGCCCGAGCGCGTCGATCGCCCGGCGGACGAAGACGGGGGCGGTGGCGCCCACGGCGGTGAGATAGCTCGCCTGGGAGACGGAGAATGTGGCGTTGGTCGCGTCGTCGTCGAGGACGGGAGTGTCCGAGAGCAGGGAGTGGCGGGCGGTGAGGGTGGAGGCGCCCTTGGGGGTGGTGAGCAGGATGCGGGAGCCCTCCTCGAAGCTGGCGTGCCCGTTGTAGACGCCCACGCGGATGACGGCGCGGAGCAGGGCGTCGGCGCCGAGCTCCGTGAGCAGGGCCTTGCGGGCGTTCTCCTCGCGCTTGCCCGTTGGTCCTGTGATGACGCGTCCGCCCTCGGCGGGGAGCACGCGCATGGTGCGCACGCGGCCCGTGTCCGTGGCGGCGAAGTTGAGCTCGCTGACGGGCCTGGGCTCGCCGGGTTCGAGGGCGTCGAACGCGTCGAACGCGTCGGCGCTGGCGACCTGCGTCGGGTCGATCAGGTCCCAGCCGCGGGACGAGAGCTCCTGGCGGAGGCTCTGGCCCACGCGTGAGGCGATCTGCTCGAAGGCGGAGTCGTCGAACTCGACGTCCTTGCGGCCCACGCCTGCGGCGCCCGCGGCGAGGAAGACCGGGTGCGGGGGGATGAACGCGGCCTGGCGCGTGTCGCCTGTTTCAAACTTGGAGGTGACGAACTCGACGCTGACCTCGGCCAGCGCGAGGCGCCCTGGGCCCGTGAGCGCCGCGCCGCCCCGCCTGGACCACATGTCACCCTGCTCGGCGTCCTGCGATCGGGCCTGGGCGAGGGTTCTGGGCGCGGCCTTGCACCCGACCATGGCGAGCGGGACGAGGCAGAGGGCGATGACGGTCAGTGGGGTGCGTTGCATGGGCGGAGGGTAGGGAGGGATTCGAGCGGAGTGTCGGGTCCGGATGGGGGCTCCTATCCTTCCGCCCACCACACGCCGGATTCGGCGGTCCACAACGGAGATCGAGATGGGTGATTCCGCGTTCGTCAAGCTGCCGGCCGACACCAACCAGGCCCTGGGCATCGCCCGGTACGCCCTCGACTTCCTCTCGAGTGACCCCGAGAAGCGAGGGGCGCCCGACGCGTCGGTGCTCACGCGGGCGAACCTGTTCCAGACGGACGCGGTCATCTGCGGGCTGTCGGCGCTGGCGCTGCGGACGGTGGCGCCCAATGTGCTGCGTGACGAGGCGCTGAGTTACCCCGTGACGGGCGAGGCCTGGTCGCCCGAGGGCAGCGTGCAGCGCGGCGCGACGGTGTTCGGCTCGGGCACGCTGGTGCACCCGGAGAAGGCGATCGCCGCGAACAGCTCGGCGGTGCGCGAGTGGGACTCCAACGGGACCAACTTCGGGTACGACCCGGCGCGGGGGAACACCGCGGGCGAGTTCGGGCATAATGATTTTTACCCCGTGTGCATCGCGGGCGCGCAGATGGCGGGGCGATCGGGCGAGGACGCGCTGCTGGCGATGGTGTGCCTGGACGAGATCCGCGGGCGCCTGGGCGAGGTGTTCAGCCTCAAGAGCTACAAGATCGATCACGTGGTGCACGGGGCGATCGCCTCGGCGGCGGTCTTCGGGGCGCTGCTGGGCGCGAGCGAGGAGCAGATCGAGAGCGCCATCGGCATGAGCGTGGCGCACTACATCCCGTTCCGGGCGATCCGCGCGGGCAAGCAGCTGTCGGACTCGAAGGGGGCGTCGGCGGCGATCTCGACCGAGGCCGCGGTGTTGAGCGTGAAGCGGTCGATGAGCGGGTTCCGCGGGCCGCGTGACATTTTCCGCAACCCGGAGGCGATCTTCAGGCTCTTCGAGGGCCCGGGGCAGATGCTGCAGAAGGTGGGGGCGGAGCGGGCGAACACGAAGCAGGCGGACGCGAGCCCGTTCGACCTGGCGCTCGCCCGCTCGGGCGAAGACTTCGCGGTGATGGGCATGCACTTCAAGCTGGGGCTGTACGAGCACCAGTCCGCTGGGGCGCTGCAGGCGATGATGGACCTGCTGACGGCCAACCCGGCGCTGCTGGACCAGGCGGGCGGCGAGGGGATCCAGAAGATCAGCATCGTCGCGTACGAGCCCGCGTTCGGGATCATCGGCGACCCGGCCAAGCGCGACCCGCGGACGCGGCAGTCCGCGGACCACTCGATGTGCTACATCGTCGCGACACTGCTGCGCAAGGCGCTCGAGACCAAGAAGGTGGGCTGGAAGGAGCTGATGCTCAGCCCGTACGACTACGACGAGCGGTCCGTCTTCCACACGCTGACGCGCAGCCTGATGGACAAGATCGAGTTTGAGCACGGCGGGCCCGAGTACGACGCGAAGTACCCCGACGGCATCCCCACATCGGTCGTCATCACCGACGCGGACGGGGCGACGCACGACTCGGGCCTGGTGATGTACCCGGGCGGGCACGCCCGCAACACCACGGCGGACCTGGAGGACATCCTGGCCCACAAGTTCACGCTGCTGGGCGCGATGGCCAGCGATGCGTACGCCCCGATCGTGGACCGCTTCCGCAACCTCGCGGGCGCCAGCGCCCAGCAGATCCGTGATCTGCACGACTTTGCGCTGACCCCGCGCGACGACTTCAAGGACTGAGATGGGCGAGCGGACGATCCGGAACATCTGTGTGTACTGCGGCTCCCGCCCGGGCGGAGACCCGAGGTTCAGCGAGCTGGCACGGGCCCTCGGGGGCGAGATGGCCCGGCGCGGCATCGGGCTGGTCTACGGCGGCGGGCACGTGGGGCTCATGGGCGTGATCGCGGACGCGGTGCTCGGATCGGGCGGCTCGGTGGTGGGGGTGATCCCGCGGTTCATGGTCGAGAGCGAGCGGGCGCACGCGGGGCTGAGCGAGCTGGTCGTCATCGAGACGATGCACGAGCGCAAGCAGATCATGTCCGACCGGTGCGACGCGATCATCACGATGCCCGGGGGCGTGGGCACGTTCGACGAGCTGTTCGAGGCGATCACCTGGAACATCCTGGGCGTGCACGACCGCCCGATCGGTGTGCTGGACGTCGGTGGCTACTACGCGCCGCTGCGGGCGCTGATCGAGCACGGGGTGGGGCACGGGCTGATCTCGGAGGAGACGGCCCGGGCGATCGCGTGGTCTGAGGATCCGGGCGTGCTGTTGGATGCGATCAGCGCGGGGTAGGGGTCAGTCGCCCTTGCGGGTGCCGATGCGTTGCAGGTCGGCGTCCTTGAGTTCGAGCCCGGCGTGCTCGGCGATCTGGGCCAGGCGCACGCGGCTGGACTCGCCGAGCTTTTTGGCGATCGAGGTGCGGTGGTTGTCGATGGTTTTGCGGGAGCGGTGGAGGAGCTTGGCGATCGCGTCGAGGGTCATGCCGTGCTTGATGAGCGCGAGGACCTCGAGCTCGCGCCGGGTGAGCACGTCGAGGGGGCCGAAGTCGGCGAGCTTGGACTCGATGATCTCGAACTCCTCGTGCTTCGGGTCGTGCTCGCCCTCGTGGGTGATGTAGAGGAAGCAGGGGAGGGGCGACTCGTCGATGTCGATGGGGGTGATGAGCGACTGCACCTGCCTGCCGTTTCGGATATAGCGGACCATGACGGGCTGCTGCGTCTGATGGACCTGCTTGAGGAGCGTGATCTGCTCGTCAATGAACGCGCGGGGGAAGAGGTCGTAGGCCGACTTGCCGATGGCGTCCTTGACCTTTCCGCCCAGGCACATGGACATGGACTTCTGGTTGACAAAGTGATACGCGCCGGACAGGTCGATGACTGTCACGCCGACCGCGGGGTCGTTCGCGAGCGCTTCCAGAATCTGATCCCCTGCCGGCGACTGTGTTGCGCTGTGGTGCTGGTTCATTGGGATGTCCTTCAGCTGTGTGATGCCGATTCGTTCGTCGGACGCTCCAAGCCGGTGGAAACAAACGACTTATTGTATCACAGGTGGTCGGAACTCGACAGGGGTATCCACACCGGCCGATCCCCCTGCGGGGTGCATCGCGGGGATACGCGCACAGGCTGCGTTGAATCGGGGCGAGGACCGGGCGCGCGGGGCACGGTCCCGCGGTCAGTCCGGGCGCGGGGGCGCCCGGGGTATTCGGCGTGAACGGCATCGATCACGGTGTGCCGCGGTGGCGCGTCCGGGACGCGGGGCCGATGGTTGGCGCGGCGAGGGCCCGCGGTTAGTCGTCGCGTCGGGTGCCGATGCGTTCGAGGCTGGCGTCGTCGAGTTCCAGGCCCGCCTGCTCGGCGATCTGGGCCAGGCGCACGCGGCTGGACTCGCCGAGCTTTTTGGCGATCGAAGTGCGGTGGTTGTCGATGGTCTTGCGCGAGCGGTGGAGGAGCTTGGCGATCTGGTCGAGGGTCATGCCGTGCTTAATGAGAGAGAGGACCTCGAGCTCGCGCCGGGTGAGCACGTCGAGGGGGCCGAAGTCGGCAAGCTTGGACTCGATGATTTTGTACTCGACACTGTCGGCGGTGTGCTCGCCCTCGTGGGTGAGGACAAGGAAGCAGGGCTTGTCGGTCTCGGCGCACTCGGTGGGGGTGATGATGGACTGGATCTGCAGGCCGCGCCGGATGTGGCGGATGATCGCGGGCTGTCCGGTCTCGGAGATCGACTCGAGGATGGACATGCGCTCGTCGGCCCACTGGGGGGGGAAGAGGTCGTGGATGGTTTTGCCGATGATGGTCTCGGGCTCGGCGCCGAGGAACATCTCAGCGCACTTGGCGTTGGCGAAGAGCACCCTGCCCTCGTGGTCCACCACGGAGAACCCGACCGCGGGGTTCTGCGCGAGGGCGTCCCAGATCGGGTTGCCCCTTTCGAATGTTGGATCCATGGGATTGGGACTCATGGGTGACCTCTGGACGCGGAGGGCTGTTCTAGTGTATTCGCCCCAGTCCGTTTGTGGAAGAGGTAAACAACCCAGATTCTCAAACAGGCGGTCAGCGAACGAAAACGACCCGAGCATGCTCGGGTCGTGGAGGGGGTCGTGATTGTGGAGAGGTCGGGGGTTTACGGGAAGATGCCGCGGACCTTGTAGACCGCACCGACGTGCTCGAGCGCGGTCGCAAAGGCAGCCGTCCGCAGATCGCAGTTGTACTT
>JAJDDH010000013.1 GCA_029260415.1 Phycisphaerales bacterium
GGGGACGTAGCTCAGCCTGGTAGAGCGCTTCCATGGCATGGAAGAGGTCAGGGGTTCGAGCCCCCTCGTCTCCACTGACAAGGCCCCGGGAATCACCCCGGGGCCTTGTGCGTTTTGACCCGACACACACCGACGCAACCGCCTCAGTCCACGCTCGCGACCCGACGCTCCATGAACGACCGGATCATCGCCGCCGTCTCATGGGCGTACTCCTCGAGCACGAAGTGCCCCGTGGGCAGCATGTGCAGCTCCGCGTCGGGCAGATCGCGCAGGTAGGGCGTCGCCCCCTCGCCCGGGAAGATGAAGTCGTTCTCCCCCCACACAATCAGCGTCGGCGGCTGGTGCTCGCGAAAGTACGCCTGCCAACCCGGGTACAGCCCCACGTTCGTGCGGTAGTCGTAGAACATCGCCAGCTGGATCTCGCTGTTGCCCGGGCGGTCCAGCAGGGCCTGATCGAAGATCCAGGACTCGGGCGCAACGCTCGCCAGGTCACCAACGCCGTTGGTGTACTGCCAACGCGTCGCGTCGATCGTCAGCAGCCCGCGCAGCGCATTGCTGTTCACCGGGCTCGGGTCCGCCCAGAACGTCTTGATCGGATCCCAGAACTCGCGCAGGCCCTCCTCGTACGCGTTGCCGTTCTGCACGATCAGGCCGTCGACCCGATCGGGGCGAGCGCTCGCCAGACGGAACCCGACGGGCGCCCCGTAGTCGAACACGTAGAGTGTGTACGACGCGAGCTCGAGCCGGTCCGTGAACGACGTCACAATGGCGCTGAACCGATCGAACGAGTACTCAAACTCACCCATGCTCGGCGCCTCGCTCATCCCAAAGCCCGGGTAATCGGGCGCAATGACCCGGTAGTCGTCGCTGAGCAGGGCGATCAGCTCGCGGTACTGGTGGCTGCTGCTCGGGAACCCGTGCAGCAGGAGCAGCACCGGCGCGTCCTTGGGCCCGGCCTCCCGGTAGAAAATGTCCAGCCCGTCAATCTCGATCGTGTTGTGACGCACCTCGCGAGCGTTCGCCCCACCCTCGTCGACGACGGGCGGGGCGCCCGCCGCCTGCCCGGCCCAACCAGCGCCGCCCGTCCCGATCGCCACGCTCGAGACCAGCGAAATCATCGTGCTCTTCATCACCCGCCTCCTTGTTGTATCGTCTGTTGGTTTCAATCCCGGTACGGAATGGCGTCCAGACCCTCTCGGGCCCGGGCGCCGAGCGCCCTTATGCAGTCTGCGCGCCGATCACCTCGTCGAGCGCCCGTGACAGCGCCGACTCGGACTGCACCCCGACAAGCCGCAAGGCCTCAGCCCCGCGATCGAACACGATCAGCGTTGGGATGCTCGACACGCCCAGGCGGCGCGCCACCTCGGGCGATTCGTCGATATTCACCTTCACCACGCTCGCCCGCCCGTCGTAGGCCCTGGCGACCGACTCCAGCGCCGGGGCGATCGCCCGGCACGGGGCGCACCACGGCGCCCACAGATCCAGAAGCACCGGACCATCACTCTCGCGCAGCAGCCTGTCCAGCTCGGTCCCGGTCACGTTCATCGGGGTTGCGTCCGACATATCGATCTCCTTTCAAGCACAGACCGCGCCGTCGCGGCCCGAATCGCCCGGCGCGTCTCTCGACGCGCCAGGCACGGGGGAGTGGATAAAAATCCACGAGAGGAGCGTGTTCACGCCGTCACGGGCGCCCCGACCTTGACCTCGGGGAAATCGATCGCCGTCTGCGCGACGTGGTTGATGTAGTTGGTCAGCGTGTTGTGCGCCACCAGCGCCACGATCTCGGTGATCTCGCCGTCGCTCAGCCCGGCGCCCCGCACGTCCGCCAGGTCCGAATCGCTCACGAACCCGCGCTTGACCACGACCGCCCGGGCGAACCGGATCGCCGCGCCCGCCCTGGGGTCGCCCGACTCGCCGTCGAGGTTCTTCGCCAGCTCGTCGGCGCTCACGCCGTGCATCTTGCCCAGCGCCGTGTGGGCGCTGGCGCAGTACCCGCACGCGTTGGCGCCGGCGATGGCCACGCTGATCTGCTCGTGCAGCGCCGCGCCCAGTTCGCCCTTGCCCAGCGCCTCGCCCGAGGCCAGGTACGCCCCGAACGCTGCGGGCGAGTGGGCCAGCGTCCCGAACAGGTTGGGGACTTTGCCGATCTTCGCCTTGACGCCCTCGAGCAGGGGGACCGAACCCGGGGGGGTGTTGCTCGAATCGACGGGGGTGATGCGTGCCATGGTCGTGTCTCCTTGCTGCGGGCCCCTGGGCCCCGTTGGTTCTGCCCGGCCCACGCCGGCTGACAGACAAATAGACCGAACGGTCAGTATATTCCAGCCCCCGCAAGAAGAAACAGCCCCTCAGCTGAGATCGATTGATCTTAATCCCTTGCAAACAGTCACCTTGCGACCATTCTAGGACCTGCGGAGTTTTTCATTCCCCCGAGTGTGTGCGGGGATCCATCGCTGGAATAGACCGATCGTTCTGTCTATTCTTCTGATGACCCCCAGCCGGAGACCCCTGCCGATGCCCCCCAGCCGACGCGAAGAACTGATCGAGTCCGCGATGAACGTCTTCTACCGCGAGGGGTTCAACAGCACGGGGATCGACCGCGTCCTGCGCGAGGCGGGCATCAGCCGCATGACGCTCTACAACCACTTCAAGTCCAAGGACGAGCT
>JAJDDH010000014.1 GCA_029260415.1 Phycisphaerales bacterium
CGGAGGAAAGCTCTGGATTAGAGTGTTTCCTGACAAGCCAATTACTAAAAAACCACTTGAAGTTCGCCAGGGTAAAGGTAAAGGCAATGTTGAATATTGGGTAGCTTTAGTTCAGCCCGGTAGCGTTTTGTATGAAATTGAAGGTGTGACTGAGGAAATGGCACGTGAAGCCTTTGCATTGGCAGCAGCAAAGTTACCAATTAAAACGACATTTGTTAGCAGGACAGTTTTGTAATGAAAGCAGCAGAACTCAGGCAAAAAAAGCCGGAAGAACTAAAAAGCATGGTAACCGATTTGCTTCGTGAACAATTCAATTTGCGTATGCAAAATGGTTCCGGGCAATTGAGCAAACCCAGCCAGATTAAAGTGGTGCGTAGGGATATTGCTCGTATTAAAACTATTTTAAAGGAAATGGCATCGAGTAATAATTCATGAGTGAAACCGAAAAAACAGTGAAAACTCTGACTGGACAGGTTGTCAGCAGCAAAATGGATAAAACCATTGCGGTATCGATAGCGCGTACTGTGAAACATCCCCTGTATGGGAAATTCATGAAACGCTCTACCAAATTGCTGGCTCATGACGAGAACAATGAATGCCGCGAAGGTGATGTTGTAGTGATTGAAGCATCACGTCCTATCTCGAAACAAAAGTCATGGCGTGTACAGAAAGTTGTGACTAAAGCACAAGAAATATAATAACCGTGATTATTACCGGAATAATAGTTGGAGAACACGCATGATACAGATGCAGAGTATGTTGGATGCCGCTGATAACAGCGGAGCGCGTCGAATGATGTGTGTGAAAGTGTTGGGTGGATCCAAGCGTCGCTATGCGAAAATTGGTGATGTCATTAAGGTGAGCATCAAAGAAGCTATTCCACGCGGCAAGGTGAAGAAGGGCGAAGTCTACAATGCAGTTGTTGTTAGAACCAGAAAAGGTGTTCGTAGATCTGATGGTTCCGCTATTCGTTTTGATGGTAATGCGGCAGTTTTATTGAACAACCAGCTTCAGCCACTTGGCACCAGAATATTTGGCCCGGTAACACGTGAATTACGTGGTGAGAAATTTATGAAGATTGTCTCACTGGCACCGGAGGTATTGTAAGGTGAATAAAATTAGAAAGGGTGATGAAGTCGTGATCCTTGCTGGAAAGGACAGAGGTAAGCGTGGTGTTGTGCTTAAAGCTGCTGATGCCCGAGATCGAGTAATAGTCGAAAACGTAAATATGGCGAAACGACACACCAAAGGCAATCCCGGACAGGGTACAGCTGGAGGCATTATCGAAAAAGAAATGCCTATACATATTTCAAACGTCGCAATCTGGAATCCAATTTCCAGTAAAGGTGATCGTATTGGATTCAAAGATCTGGAGGACGGACGTAAAGTACGTATTTTCAGATCTGACAATGAAGTGGTAGATGTCTGATTAGTTGCAGACAATTAATAAACAGAATATAGAAAAATAGATTTCATGGTCAGGTTACAAGAATTTTATAAAGATACAGTCGTCAAGCAACTGACAGAACAGTTTGCTTATAAGACACCTATGCGAGTGCCACGTATTACCAAGATTACCTTGAATATGGGCCTGGGTGAGGCCGTAGCTGACAAAAAAATTGTTGAGCACGCGCTTAATGATATGACGAAAATTGCCGGTCAGAAACCTGTTGTTACCAAGGCAAGGAAATCTGTTGCGAACTTTAAGGTTCGTGAGGAGTGGCCAATTGGCTGCAAAGTTACCTTGCGAAGAGAACGCATGTATGAGTTTCTGGATCGTCTGATTTCTATAGCGATCCCGCGTATTCGTGATTTTCGCGGTTTAAGTCCGAAATCCTTTGATGGTCGTGGAAATTACAGTCTGGGTGTGAAAGAACAGATTATTTTTCCGGAAATCGATTACGACAAGATAGATGTGCTGCGTGGAATGGATATAACTATTACAACAACAGCGCACACGGATGAAGAAGCTCGTGCCTTATTAAAAGCGTTCAATTTTCCCTTACGGAGTTAAGCATGGCTAAAGCATCAATGGTAAATCGCGAGTTAAAGCGACAACGAATGGTTAAAAAATATGCGGCCAAACGTTCCGAGTTAAAGGCAAAGATTATAGATCTTAGTCTGAGTGAGGAAGATCGAAATGAGGCCAAAATTGCATTAAACAAAATGCCCCGCGATGCGAGTTCATCACGGCTGAGAAACCGTTGTGCTTTAACGGGTCGACCACATGGTTTTTACCGAAAGTTTGGTCTCGGTAGAAATAAATTACGCGAGTCTGCTATGAGGGGTGATGTGCCCGGATTGGTTAAGGCAAGCTGGTAATAATTAAAGTACCAGGACATAAAGAGAATATTGCATGAGTTTACAGGATCCAATTTCTGATATGTTGACATATATACGCAACGGGCAGGCTCGTAACAAGCGTGATGTCAGCATGCCATCGTCTAAACTAAAAGTGGCTGTAGCAGGTGTACTTAAGGAAGAAGGTTATATCACTGACTTTAAAGTTTCAGATGAAGGGGTGAAGAAGTCACTAACAGTCGAATTAAAATATTTTGAAGGTAAGCCAGTAATTGACACGCTGAAGCGCATTAGTCGCCCAAGTCTGAGAAATTATCGTTCCAAGGGAGATTTACCTACCATCCTGAATGGTCTGGGTATAGCTATTGTCTCCACACCTAAAGGGGTGATGACGGACAAAAATGCAAGACAACAGGGTGTTGGTGGTGAAGTGCTTTGTGTTGTCTCTTGATGGAATGAATTAATTATGTCAAGAATAGCTAACAATCCGGTAACTATCCCCAGTGGCGTTGATATCAACATCCATGGACAGCAAATAACTGTGAAAGGCGGTAAGGGCGAATTGAGCCACGAAATTCACTCACTGGTGTCTGTAGCACATGAGGATAATGTGCTGAAGTTTAAATCTGTTGATGAATCAAAATCTGCCAATGCTTTATCGGGCACAACACGAGCTGTTGTTCAAAATATTGTTACAGGTGTATCAGATGGTTTTGAGCGGAAGCTGACAATTGTTGGCGTTGGTTATCGTGCACAGGTACAGGGCAAAATTCTAAATCTGACTCTGGGTTTTTCTCATCCGGTTAATTTTGAAATTCCGGAAGGCATCACGATTGAAACACCCAGTCAAACGGAAGTTGTCATAAAAGGAATAGATAAACAACAGGTTGGTCAGGTTGCTGCAAACATTAGAGCATATCGACCACCCGAACCTTATAAAGGTAAAGGTGTGCGTTACGCAGATGAACATATTATCCGCAAGGAAGCCAAGAAGAGTTAAATAGCAATGAAGAAAAAAGAATCAAGATTGCGACGAGCAAAGCGTGCTCGAAGCCAAATAAGTTTGCAAGGTGCGCACCGTTTGTGTGTATTCAGAACGCCTCGGCATATTTATGCGCAAATTATTGCGCCAAGCAGTGCAGAAGTACTCGCCAGCGCATCTACAGTAGAGAAGGATTTGAAAGCGAAATTGAAAAACGGTGGCAATATTGAAGCAGCTTCGACGGTAGGCAAAGTGCTTGCAGATCGAGCTAAAAAGGCTGGAATACAAAAGGTAGCATTTGATCGTTCCGGATTTAAATATCACGGCAGAATAAAAGCATTGGCTGATGCCGCCCGTGAAAATGGTATGGAGTTTTAATATGGCTGCATCTGATTCAATCACAGGTAATGAAGATCTACTGGAAAAACTGGTGGCGGTAAACCGTGTTGCCAAGGTAGTGAAAGGTGGACGTATTTTTGGTTTTGCTGCTTTGACTGTTGTCGGTGATGGCAATGGCAGAGTCGGTTTCGGTCGTGGTAAAGCACGAGAAGTGCCTGTTGCAATTCAAAAGGCAATGGAAAAAGCACGCCGTAATATGATCAAAGTGCCATTGAAAAACGAAACATTACAGTATGCGATTAATGCTCGTCATGGTGCTGCAAAAGTTTATATGCAACCTGCTTC
>JAJDDH010000015.1 GCA_029260415.1 Phycisphaerales bacterium
AAGGACGACTGCCGCAAGGACATCCGCCCGCTGACCCGGGACCAGGCGTCCGCCGTGCTCGCCGCCGCCCAGCAGGTCTTCCCCGAGGACTACCCGCTCTTGCTGTGCGCGTTCCGGACCGGGATGCGGATGGGCGAGCTCTTGGGCCTCGCCTGGGCCGACGTCGACTTCGAGGCCAACGCCATCGAGGTCCGGCGGAGCTACAGCCACGGGCACTTCGACACGCCCAAGTCCCACAAGGGCCGGCGGGTCGACATGTCCGGCCAGCTCGCCTCCGCCCTCCAGCGCCACCGAGAGGCCCTCCTGGCACGCCACGGGGGCCGCCTGCCCACGACCGCGGTCCCCGGGCGCCGCAAGGCCGAGACGGCGATCCAGCTCGTCTTCCCCAGCGCGACCGGCGGGCCCAGAGACGGCGACAACCTGCGCCGGCGGGTGTTCTACCGCCTGCTCGAGATTGCCGACGTCCCGCGCTTCCGGTTCCACGACATCAGGCACACCTTCGCGAGCCACCTGCTCCAGCAGGGCGAGTCGCTGCACTACGTCAAGGAGCAGCTCGGCCACGCGTCGATCCAGACGACGGTCGACGTCTATGGGCATCTGGTGCCGGGCTCGAATCGGAACGCGGTGAACCGGCTGGATGATGCTACGGCGCCCGCGCTCAAGCTGGTTCGAGATGGGTAGTGGCTGAGTCTGGTTCACCGCACCTAGTTCAGCTAACGCTTGAACTGCGAGTGAATGATCATGAAAGCTGAGCGTGGCCCGCGGGAGCGGGCGGCGCCGCACCGCGGCGAGAAGAAGTCCAGCACGAACACTCGGCGTGTCCTTGCTACTGGGACTCACCGCTACATTACGGCGTTGCAGGCAAGGCCGCGTCGTCTATTCGCGGCGAATCGAGCATCGCGCGCCACTCCGCTGCTTTGCTGCCGTGCCCTCCGTCGGGGTCCGCTCCGTGCCATGTATCGTATAGGTTGATCACACGCTCTCTCGCTTCCAACACACGAAGGCCGCGAATCTTGCCAATGTCCTCGGGTGGGTTAATGTGCAGACCTGCGCCGACCAGCAACGCTTCGGCATCGGGATACCGGGACGGATCGCGTTGTCCGGCAATCGCCTCGCCTAGCAGACTGCGAGCGTTCCACGTCTGCCAATGTTCCGGGCCAATACTCTGCACTCGCAACGCGACACACTCTTTCAGCAATGGTTCTGCTTCTGCGTGCCGTTGCTGTGCTATGAGATTTGCCCCAAGCATGACGAGGCACGCGGTCAGTGCCGAGTTGCCACTCGGGTGCCCGGCGAGCGCACGCTCCAGCCCAGCCCGCCGGTATTCCTCCGCTTCGGCCCATCTCTCGTTTGCCTCAAGCGTGTCGCTCAGACGCCACTGGGCATAGAACGTGTCCAGATGGTCTTCACCCAGAGTTTCCATGCGAAGCACGTACGCATGGCGTCGATGCTCGCTCGCGCCCTCCGAGTCTCCCAGTGCGTCGCACGCCTCGCCGACTCGGTCGTAGTAAACCGGGATCCACTCGTGACGCGTCCCCATCACTCGCAGCCCATGCTGGAGTGACTTAAGGAGGAACGTCAACGCCTCCTCTAGGCGACCCGCCCGCATCAAGTTTAGTCCGATATGGTTCTGCGCATCGATCGTGAGCCGATTGTCTTCTCCGAGTCGGAGGAGGCGGTCGTCGTAGATCGCTCGGTAGTACAGATCCGCCGCGCCATAGTCGCCCCGGTCGACCAGGAGGTCGCGGTACACGCCGAGGTAAGTCCGGCCGTTGACGAGGTCCTCGCCTGGATGCGCAGCTGCCCATTCGGCCGCCTGCCGAAGATACGGCTCAGCTTCGACTGATTGCTCCCGTCGCTGAAGAATTGTCCCAATTGCGTATCGGCACGATGCAAGGACGCGATGGTCCGCGTATTCGTCCGGTGCCCGCTCAATCGCACGCTCGTAGACGGCAAGAGCCTCGTCGTAACGCTCGAGAAGGAACAATGCACTGCCCCATTGATTGTTCCAGAGCAGCCACAACTGTCCGTCAACGCCGTGTATCTCTTCGCTGCCGGAGGCGTGCCGCTCCAAGATCTCGAGCGCGGCGGCACCCTGGGAAAGTCGTATATACGAACTGATCACCCAGTACCCGCGCACCATCGTCTTACGCGCATCGTCCCCAAATCTGGCGCGTGTGCCCTCGTACGCAAGTTTCAGGTACGGGATCGCGTCGGCATACTCGCCCGCGGAGTACAGCCCGGTGCCCATGACATCGTAGCAACGCAGCGTCTCCGCATGATTCTCTCCGTGCAGTTGGCGATGTCCTTCGATCGCCCGACTCAAAAGCCGCCGCGCCTCTTCGACTTCACCCATTCTCATCCGCGCGTCCCCGAGTGATAGGAACGCCTCGATCGTCCCGGGATTCGACTCCCCTAAGCTCGACCGCTGCCAAGAGAGCACCTGGTCGAGAATCTCTGCGGCCTCTTCGTACCGACCCAGCTGGATCAGAATGTTTCCGAGTGCCCTGCCCGAGGTGAGCGCGTATTGATGATCGCCCCCGAACTCGGTGACGTAATACTCTAGAGTCTGGCGGAACAGGGGCTCCGCCTCCACATACCGATCTGTATTGTAGAAAAGCGCTGCGAGCAATAGGCGTATGGATGGGTTGACCCAGCGCGGAATCTCGTCGTTGTCATTCGTGGCTGCGAGCAGGTCCTTGTACACGCCCTCCGCCCGTTCTATTTCGCCTCCTTTCTGGATTGCATGACCCAATCGCGAGCGAGCGATAAGGGTCTCCCACGCCTCTTCGCCGAAGACACTACGGGACGTTTCCACGAGCTCTTCACAGAACGGGATCGATACTTCGGAGGGCTCGCTGTCGATGAGAACTCTCGCAAGATCTGCACTCATGCGCAAGACATCCGGATCCTCGCCGCCGCGGAGCCGTGTCAGGCCTTCCACCGCGGTCGTCAGGTCTTCCAAGGCCCCTTCGAGGTCACCCGAGCGGAAGCGGATCTCACTGCGCTCGCTCAACGCGAGGAAGATCTCGGACGACCCTACACTCTCTCCCGTGCGGTGCATGCGGATCGCATTGTCGATGTCCGCGACGGCCCCCTCTCGGTCGCCGAGGGTTCCTCGCATGCTCGCAACTGTCCGGAGCATTCGCGCCTGGAGCAGCGGGCTATCGGCAAACTCGACCTGCAACGCTTCTGAAGTGGGCTTGACGATCTGATCCCGCATCACCTGCACCGCGACCGACGCGAGGTCAGTCTCATCGAGCATGGCCTCAAACTCCCCGCGGCGCTCCACCGGCGCCGAGCGGAGGAGCCCGGAACGGATCGCTCCACCAACCGCTTGGGGCATCATCCCGCTCAGCACACCCGCCTGAAAATCCGCCAACTTCTCAAGATCCTCGGCACGTCGGTTCGCGTCCGTCTCGGCCGCCTCCGCTCGCCTTTGTGCTTGTGCCGCCTGAAGCTCTCGCCGCGCGGCGATCGCCTCCTGCGCTTGCGCTTCGAGCAACCCGTAGGTTGTTCCCGCAAGCCCCAGCACCAGCGCACCGGAAAGCAGCCCCGCGACCCCGACTCCTGCGCGGTTGCGCTTCACGAACTTCGAAACCCGGTACCCAACGCTCGGCGGCCCCGCCTCCACCGGCTCGTCGTCTAGGTACCGCTGCAACTCCATCCCCAGTGTGCTCGCCGCGGGGTAGCGGCGCTCGCGGTCCTTCTCTAGGCACCTCATCACCACCCAGTCCAGATCACGCCGTAGCACACCCGACAGCGACTTTGCGTCCGTATGACGCGCCTTCACGATCCGTGCACCCGCCTCGGGGTCATCCATGCTCGATAGCACTGTGCCCAGCCGCGTGCTGGGTTTGGGCGGGTCAACTTCACGGATGATGCGATGGATCTCATTGAACGCCGCGGCCCGAAGAAACTTCGGGTCAAACGGCAGCACCCCGGTCAGCAGTTCATACAGCACTACGCCCAGCGAGTACACGTCGCTCCGCGTGTCAATGTCTTCGGCGCCCATCTCCGCCTGCTCGGGACTCATGTACTCGGGCGTGCCGATCAGCTGACCCTGCTCGGTGTACATCGTCCGCTCGGTCAGCTTCTGGTGCAACGCCTTCGCGACGCCGAAGTCAATCACCTTGGGCGACGCCTTCCCGTCTTCGTAGCGCACCAGGATATTCGAGGGCTTTAGATCACGGTGAACGACACCTTTCGCGTGCGCGTGTTGCACCGCCTCGCACACACGGATGAAGAGCTTCACCCGCTCTTCGACGCTCAGGCGGTGACGGTCGCAGTGCGTGGTGATCGGGTCGCCCTTGACGAGCTCCATCGCGAAGTACGGGCGTCCCTCGTCAGTCGTCCCACCGTCGTAGACCTTCGCCACGCCAGGATGGTCCATGAGCGCGAGCGCCTGGCGCTCGGCCCCGAATCGCGTGACGATCGACCGCGAGTCCATGCCAGGCTTGATGACCTTGAGCGCCACGCGGCGGCGTACGGGTTCAGTCTGTTCGGCTTCATAGACGATGCCGAATCCGCCCTCGCCCAGCACGCCCAGTAGGCGGAACGGGCCGAAGCTCTCGTACTTCGCGTCAATCGACCCGGTGCGACTCACAGTCTCCGCGTTCGAATCCATAGCGAATGGTACGAACATTCGGCCTGGCCGCGCCCCCGCTCCCTGTAGCTCCTGCAGGAGTATGGATAACGGGATCGACGACCGGGCGTCGCCTTAAGACCCCCAGCAACTACCTAACCGCGGCGCGTGGACATGTCCGACCAGCTCGCCTCTGCCCTCCAGGGGCACCGAGAGGCCCTCCTGGCACGCCACAGCGGGCGCCTGCCCACGACCCCGGTCCCCGGGCGCCGCAAAGCCGAGGCCGCGGTCCAGCTCGTCTTCCCCAGCGCCACGGGCGGGCCCCGGGACGGCGACAACCTCCGCCGGCGGGTGTTCTACCGCCTGCTCGAGATCGCCGACGTCCCGCGCTTCCGGTTCCACGACATCAGGCACACGCTCGCGAGCCTCCTGCTCCAGCAGGGCGAGTCGCTGCACTACGTCAAGGAGCAGCTCGGCCACGCCTCGATCCAGACGACCGTGGACGTCTACGGACACCTCGTGCCGGGCTCGAATCGGAACGCGGTGAACCGGCTTGACGACGCTACGGCGCCCGCGCTCAAGCTGGTGCAAGGGAGTGCTGGGTGAAGCGGAGTCCATTCGGGTGCGCGCTGGGGCTTTCTTCCGCGCCCAACCGCCAAGCCCCGGCAAGCCCAAACACGCCCCGCGCCGCGACCAGGCGGTCTCCGCGCACGAAAGCGGCCAGCCCCGAAGAGCTGGCCGCGATTGCTCAGAATAGAGGGTTCTACGGCTGTCCGGACTCATACCGGCGGACAAACTCGCTCAGGTCCGCGCTGTCCACGATGCCCCACGGCGCCGCCAGATCCGCGCGCTGATCACCTGAACCCAGCAGCGTCATGAACGCGACCTTGTCCTGCGCATCGAGCACGCCGAAGGGTTCCGTGACGTCGGCGCTGGGCGCCAGACGGGTGATCCGGGCCACCAGCATCAGGCCTTCGCCCTCCAGCACGCCAACGCTCGGACGCACTGCTGGGGTGAGCATCAGCGTAAAGCCATCGCCACCCATGCTCCCCGGCGCCCCCGAGTCTGACCCCGCCGCCAGGGCCACGCCGCCCAGCAGCGCCGCGCTCGCAAGTGTGACCATTCGCATCACGGCGCCTCCCCGAGGATGATCTGCTCGAGCAGCATCAGGCGCCCCTCAAGCTCCGCGTTCCTCGCCTCGAACTCAGCGTTCCTCGCCTCGAGCGCGTCGTACTGCTGACCGCTCAGCCCCGTCCAGCCCGGCTGCACCAGGAGTTGGATAGTCCCCGTGCCCGCCGCGTGATCTTCGAGCGCGATACCGAGTGACGGGCCGGGTCTGGTCTGCACCATCGCGTGCCCGGGTGTGGCGCTGGAGGTCAGGCGGTCGCCGGCGCGGATGGCGCCGTACGACGCGTCCACCTTCACGGGCACGCGCCCCGCCAGCGCGATCGGGC
>JAJDDH010000016.1 GCA_029260415.1 Phycisphaerales bacterium
CCAGACACACCGACGCCGGGTTCTTCGTGAAGTACATCGGGCGCTCTGGCGCCGCCCCGCCCATCTCTTTGGCGTGCTCGGCATAGTTCCGCCCGATCCCGATGATGTGCCCGATCGCCAACGCCTCATCGCCAGGGCGCCCAACCGCAACACCACGCTCAGTTCGAATCAGCTCCATGCCCCGCAGCGTACCGCACGCGCTCAGACCGGATCAACGCGCACACACGCCGGCACAACCCCCGCCGCCGCCCCACGCGACAGCAACTCCCGGATCGCCGCGACCCCCGCGTCCCCCATGTCCATCGTCAGCCCGCTGACGTACATGCTCAGGTACTTGTCCACCAGCGCCCGGTCGTTCCACTCCGTCCGCTCCCCCGCGTTGAGCACCAGGAACCGGTGCGAGTCGTCCGCGTGCTCGACGCTGTGCCGGATCGACGCGCTCAGCATCGCCGAGACCTCCGCGACCGTCCCCGCCCCGTACCGCGCATCCAGATCCCGCCGGATCACGTTCAGCCCCAAAGGCAGCGCCATCCCCGTCTCCCCCTGCCACCACACCCCGACATCCCCCACCGCTCGCAGACCCTGCTCCGCAAACGTCAGTTGCGCCTCATGAATCAGCAGCCCCGCGTCCACCTCGCCCCGAGCGACGGCCCCCGGGATCTCGCTGAACAGCATCTCCACATGCTCGAACGCGCCCAGCATCAGCGTCAGCGTCAGGAACGCGCTCGTCCGCACACCGGGCACCGCCACGCGCTTGCCGCGCAGCGCCCCGACCGTGCGCACACCCGCATCCTCCCGCACCACCACCTTCGGTCCGTACCCCTCCCCGAACGACCCCCCCGAGCGCGTGATCGCGTACCGATCCGCAATAAACGGGTACGCCGCGCACGAGATCGCCGTGATGTCGTACGGGTCATCCTCCCCCGCCCCGGCGGGGGAGGTGTCAGCGCCGCCGACGGAGGGGGTGTCTTTCCCCCCCACCACCAGCCTGTTCAACGCCTCGACATCCCGGGCTGCCGTCTCAAACCGAAACCGCCCCGTCTCGATCACCGGGCGCCCGAGCGGCCCATCCACCGCCACCCCGTCAGGCCCCCGCATCCCCGTCAACGGCCACCACATCACCAGATCATCCGAATCCGGCGAGTGCGCCAGCGACAACGTGATCAGCTCGGTCTTCATCGCCCGATCCTAGCGCAACACCATCCTCCCCCGCGTGCGGGGGAGGTGCCGAGCGCAGCGAGACGGAAAGGGTCCGTCCAACGCCCGACTCACGACGCTGCTCTCAACTCCGCGTCGGGCGCCCGCCCCGCGCCTGTGGCGCCCCAACCCAATCTCTACAAGAGCCTTACGACTGCCTACGAACTAATTCCGAAGGTTGGCTGGCGATTCCCCAGACGCCGAGCAAACTTGAGTTGGCGGTTTCGCGTGCCCATCCCACCCGGGCCCGCGCTGACGCCGCCGGGAGTGTGTCATGCTGAACAAATCCGTCGCCCTCACGACCATCGCCCTGGGCGTGCTCAGCGCCGCCGCGCCGGCGCAGGTCCTCTTCCTCGACTTCGGTCGGACGGACCTCCAGTCCGACCCCATGCGCTTCAACAACTTCGTCCCGGGCGTCAGCCTGATCAACAACGCGATCGACGAGAACGGCGCCATCACCGGCATGTCCATCGAGGTCGTCGACCCCTTCTTCGATTCGGGCGAGCCCTCATCGATCGGAACCGAGACCCCCATGGGCGCCGCCGCCCAGTTCGGCGCCGCGGCCACCGACGACTACTACTTCGGACACACCACGCCCTTCGCCGGCGCCGACGCCAACCCCCTCGGCATCGTCGAGTTCAGCAACCTCAACGCGGGCTACCTCTACACCTTCACCATCTTCGCCGCCCGCACAGGCGTCAACGACACCCGCGACGCCCAGTACAACCTTGTCGGAGGCAACAACGCCACCGGCTCGCTCAACGCCTCCAACAACGACTCCAACGTCCTCGTCCTCGCCGACCTGATCGCCGACGACAACGGCATCATCTCCCTCAGCGTCTCGCCAGGCCCCAACAACGACAACACCAACGGGTTCTTCTACCTGGGCGCCATCCGCATCGACGCCGTCGTCCCCGCGCCCGCAACAGCCGCCCTCCCGGGCGCCGCCGGGCTGCTCCTGCTCCGCCGCCGCAGGGCCTAGACCGCAGCGACCCGCTCACCTCTGCTCAGATGCGCCCGCGCGTAGCCGCCACGCCGCCCCGCACTCCGGGCACACGCACACCCCGTCGCTGTCCACCGGCGCCCCCTCCAGGTCGTACGCGCACCGTAAGCACATCCGCGTCGCCAACATCGCCCGCATCGATGCTCGGTCATCACAGTACTGGTGCACCAGGCCCAACGGGATCAGCAGGAGAAAGCTGGATCCTGCGATGAAGAATCCGATCGCGGCAACATCCCGAGCATCCCAGGGCAACCAGCGCGCACACACGAAAACAAGCACGCCGATCAGCACAAGCACGCCGAGCACATACATCGGATACTGAATCGGCCGTGGCAGGAGCTGTCGGCGCACATCAGCAAACTCGTGCATCCGGTCCCACCCCCGCATCGCCGCCCGCCGCCGGCTCCCGCGCAGCGGACGCACGCGCACGCTCCGCTCGTCCCGCTCGTCCCG
>JAJDDH010000017.1 GCA_029260415.1 Phycisphaerales bacterium
ACAACGCCGTCGCCAAGCTCTTCGGTCTCCAGTTCGTTCTCGACGACAAGACCGTTGACAAGTACGAGGGCTACGGCATCGACGTTGCCACGCACAACGGCACCGGCAAGCACGAGCTGCCCATCCCCGCGACCTATATCATCGATACCGACGGCGTCATCGCATTTGCCTTCGTGGACGAGGACTACACCAAGCGAGCGAAGACACGCGACATCGTCAGGGCCCTCGAGAAGCTCGTCGAGGACAAGAAGTCCGACGACTGATCCCCAGCAATGCCCTTCTCTCACCGACACCCCCGCCCAACGCGGGGGTGTTGGCGTTTCAGGGGCGGACCCGCTCCCACTGCTTCTGCATGCGCTTGGACGAGACGCTCTCGCTCGTGCCCAGCTCCTGGGCGAACAGCGAGACGCGCAGCTCCTCGATCATCCAGCGGAAGCGGTCCAGCTCGGGGTCGATGACGCCGTCGAGCCCGTGCTTCTGCCTCCGCTCGTCGTGCATGGCCCACCACCTGCGGACCTCGCGCATCCACTCCGCGTCGCGCTGGGGGCCGACGGAGCGGAGCTTCTCCAGGCGCTTGAGCATCGCCCGCAGGTAGCGCGGGAAGCAGCGGAGGCGGTCCCACTCCGTGTCCGCGAGGAACCCGGGCTGGAGCAGGCGGGCGAGCTGCTGGCGCATGTCCCCCACCGCGGGCGCCCACGCCGGGACGCTGACCTCGTCCAGACGCCCCGCGACCTGGTTGCCCAGCGCCAAGACCGACTCAGCCAGTGTGCACACCTCGTCGACCGCCGGGCCCACCTTGTTCCACCCGTCGTCGATGCGGGCGGTGAACTGGTCGCGGGAGCGCACCCACGGGTTGGCGCCGACGAACGCGCGACCGGTGACCACGAGCATCAGGTCGGCGCGCAGCTGCTCGCCCGGGCCGATCGGGGCGTAGAGCATCGAGATGCGGTCGATGTTGGGCAGGTGCGACTCGCGGTACTTCATCTCGTCGCGCAGGTGACGGACGTACAGGCGCGCCAGCCCGCGGCGCATCGCGCTGGTCGCCCCCGCCTTCGAGTCGTACAGGCGGAGGCAGACCTGCCCGTCCAGATCCGCCAGCGCCGGGTAGCCGCGGAGCGTGCGCCCGTCCTTGCTGATCTCGACCGACTCGGGGAGTTCGTCCAGGTCCCAGTCCGTCAGCCTGTCGCGCCGGTACTGGTCCCCCGCCGCGGCCGCAAACCCGGCGCGGACCTTCACGCCCAAATCCCGCTTGAGCTGGCCCAGGTCGCGCCCCTCGCCCAGCGTCTCGCCCTCGTCGTCCACGACGCGGTAGTTCATCGACAGGTGCGCCTCGAGCTGGTCCGCGCGGAAGTCCTCGGGCCTGATCGTGACCCCGGACGTGCGGCTGAGCGCCGCGGCGACGTCCTCGCTCATCGTGCGCGCGCCGGGCGTGAGCGTGGACGCCAGCTCGCGGGCGACCGCCTGCGCGTCGAACGGGCGGCGCAGCGCCTTGGGCAACGAGCGGACCATCGCCGCGATTTTCTCCTCGCGCAGCCCGGGCGCGATCCAGTCGGTCTGCTCGCGCCGGACCTGCCCGAGCGACTCGACCGGGATCTCGAGCGTCATCCCGTCCCGCTCGTCGCCCGGCTGGTACACGTACCCGACCCCCAGCGCCCGCCCGTCGATGTCGAGCGAGCTCGGGAAGGCGTCCTCCGAGACCTGGCCCGGATCACCAATGAGCAGATCCTCGCGGCGCATGCGGATCACGTCCCGGTCCTTCGCCTCCGCCTCCTTGATCCACCGCTCGAAGCTCTGCCCGGAGTAGACGTCTCCGGGCAGGCGTCTGTCGTAGAACGCGTAGCGCGCCTGGCTGTCGCCCAGGATGTCCCGCCGGCGGGCGCGTTCCTCCAGCTCGTGCAGCTGCTCGACCAGCGCCCGGTTGTGCGCCAGCGTTCGCGACCGGCTGGCGTACTCGCCCTCGACCAGCGCGTGGTGGATGAACAGCTCCCGGCTCGCGGGCGCGTCGATCGGCCCGTAGTGCACACGCTTGCGCGGGATGACCTCGAGCCCGAGCAGCGTCACCTTCTCGAAGGCCATCACGCGGGCGGTCCGCTCGTCCCACTGGGGTTCCGAGTGCGTGCGCTTCACCAGCGCCGAGCCCACGGACTCGATCCACTCGGGCTCAATCCGCGCGACGCAGCGGGCGTATGTCCGGGTCGTGCGCACGATCTCGGCGCCCATGATCCACTTGGGCTTGGTCTCGAACTGCCCCGAGCCCGGGAAGATGTGGAAGCGGCTCCCCCGGGCGCCCTCGTATTCGAACCCGTCGCCCTTTTTGCCCACGCTCGTGAGCAGACCCGTGAGCAGGGCCCGGTGGATCTTGTCGTAGTCCGCGTCGGCGTGCCTGGGCGTCGCGCCCATCTCGATCGCCAGCGTCCGCACCTGGCGGTAGACCTCGCGCCACTCGCCCAGGCGACGCACGGACAGGAAGTTCTGACGACAGGCCTTCTCCAGCTTGCTGCGCGAGAGCTTCTTGCTCTGCTCGTGGTAGAACCGCCAGATATTCAGGTACTCGAGAAAGTCCGACCGCTCATCGCGGAACTGCTCGTGGGCGGCGTCCGCCTGGTCTCGCTTGTCCATGGGTCTGTCGCGCGGGTCCTGGGCCGCCAGGGCGCTGGCAATGATGAGCACCTCGCGCACGCAGTCCTCGTCCCGCGCGGCCAGGATCATGCGGGCGATGCGCGGGTCGATGGGCAGGCGGGCCATCTCCGCGCCGATGGGGGTCAGCTCGTTCTCGTCGGAGATCGCGCCCAGCTCTCGCAATGTCTCGTAGCCGTCGCGGATCAGGCGGCTGTCGGGCTGCTCGACGAACGGGAACTCGTCCGGGCGCCCGAGCTTGAGCGCCGCCATCTGCAGGACCACACTCGCCAGATTTGTGCGCAGGATCTCGGGCGGTGTGAACTCGTCGCGCCCGGAGAAGTCTTCCTCGCTGTACAGGCGGATGCACACGCCCGGGGCCACGCGCCCGCAACGCCCCGCCCGCTGGTTGGCGCTGGCCTGCGAGATCGCCTCGATCTCGAGCCCCTGGACCTTGGAGCGGGCGCTGTAGCGGCTGAGCCTGGCCGTGCCCGGATCGACCACGGACCGGATGCCGGGGACCGTCAGCGAGGTCTCCGCGACGTTGGTCGCGATGACCACCCGCCGCCCCTGGTGCGTCTTGAACACCCGCTGCTGGTCCTGGGGCGAGAGCCTCGCGTACAGGGGCAGGATCTCGGTGTTGGCACGCCCGAGGTAGCGCCGGCGCAGCGTCTCGGCGGTCTCGCGGATCTCCCGCTCGCCCGGCATGAACACCAGCACGTCGCCCGGCGTTTCGCGCTGGCACTCGTCGATCGCGTCGGCGACGCCCGCGTACAGGTCGCCCGTCTCTTCCGTGACCGCTTCCGGATCGATCAGCGGTCGGTAGCGCACCTCGACGGGGTACGTTCGCCCGGAGACCTCGATGATGGGCGCCGGGCCCTGGCCCAGGTCGAAGTGCTGGGCGAAGCGCTCCGGGTCGATCGTGGCGCTGGTGACGACGAGCTTGAGATCCGGTCGCCTGGGCAGGATGCGTCGGAGGCACCCGAGCAGGAAGTCGATGTTCAGGCTGCGCTCGTGGGCCTCGTCGATGATGAGCGTGTCGTACTGGTTGAACAGGCGGTCGCCCTGCGTCTCGGCGAGCAGGATGCCGTCGGTCATGAGCTTGACGAGCGACTCTGGCGAGGCCTTGTCCCCGAACCGGACCTTGTAGCCGATCGGCCCGCCGAGTTGCACGTTGAGCTCCTCGGCGACACGGGCTGCAACGGATCGCGCCGCGATGCGCCGGGGCTGGGTGTGCCCGATGGTCCGGTCCACGCCGCGACCGAGCTCGAGGCAGATCTTGGGCAGCTGCGTGGTCTTGCCCGATCCCGTCTCACCGCAAAGGATGACGACCTGGTGGTCGCGGATCGCGTCGCTGATCTCCCCGCGCCGCTGCGAGATGGGCAGCTCTTCGGGGTAGGTGATCTGCGGGACCGACGCGCGCCGCCTGGCCCAGAGGGCGGCGGACGCGTCGACGTCACGCTCGATCGAGGCGCGGACGGAACGCCGCTCATTCTCGGGTTTCCGGGAGCCCAGGTAGCCCCGGACCCGGGCTCGCAGGCGGGCGCGGTCCGCGGGCATGGCCTGCTCGAGCAGGCGTCTGGCCTCGTCGGGGATGGGGGCTCGCTCGCGGCGCATCGCCGGGAACCGTAGGGAGGCGGGCGCCGATCGGCGCATGAAAAGAGGGGCGGGCCATCCCTGGTCCCGCCCCTCCACAAATGGCTGGGTTGAGTTTTTTACTCGGTCGGGACGAACGCGAAGGAGTCGTCCTCGATGGGTACGTTGATGCGCACGTTCTCGTACTGCGTCAGCGTACGCCCGGCAAGCGGGGTCTGCTCGATGATGCGGAAGGGCATGCGGACGCCGAACACGTCGCGGTAGTCCTCGAATGTGGTGACGACGGGGACGGACCCGTTCTCCAGGTCAAAGGTGAAGCCCTCGACCTTGAGGGTGGCGCCGGTCTGGGCGCTGAGTGTCAGCGTGAGCACCGGGGCGTCGCGGGGCGAGGCCTTAACGATGTAGGCGGGCTCGCCCTTGAAGGTGGTCCGCCCGACGACCTCGACAAAGAGGAAGTGGTCGCGCAGGTCCTGGAAGACGACAGCGGGGTGCTGCAGGCGGGCCTGGGCGAGCGTGTCGCCCTCGAGGCTGCTGAAGCCGCCGGTGGTGGTCGCGGTCCAGGCGCCGGTGGCGTCGAGGCCCGAGCTGGTCTTGCCGAAGCGTCCGAAGGAGACGTCGAGGCGGTAGCGGTCCTCGCCGGCGAGCAGGGCCTTGGCGGGCCCGTCGATGCCCAGGTTCTCGAGGTAGACGCGTCCGTCGATGCGGATGGCGCCGACGCGCTCGTAGAGCTGGCCGCCCAGCGAGCTGTTCCGGAGGGACATGAGCTGGTCGACGCTGGGGACGCCCGGGGCGGGCGCATCGGGGATTCGGGTGAGCTCGTAGTCAGCGCCGTTGACGATGAAATCGATGGCGCTGGCGACGCCGTCGCCGCGGTCGATGAAGCTCAGGCGGACATTGATGTCGTCCTCGAAGGCCCAGAAGCCCTCGTCATCGAGCCAGATCAGCGGGTGGGTGTGCTCCCAGGGGATATTCATCGCCAGCCCGTCGTCGGTGCGGACGACCTGGACGGAACCGTTGTACAGGTCGTAGCGGTAGCGACCCAGCACGCCCGAGACGTCGGTGGGTGAGAGCGGGCCGACCGATCCAACCTCGGGGGCGTTGGCGTCAACGCCCAGGCGGGGGAGGAAGTGCTCCTTGCCGCTCTGGCTGTAGCGCATGCCCAGGACGCGACCGTTCTCGTCGCGCACGAAGCGGACGGAGATCGACGGGTTCGCGGCGAACTGGCGGGAGCCGTCGGGCCCGGGGGCGTTGAGGATCGTCGATCCCTGGCCCGGGATGGTCATAAAAACGTCGCCCTGCTGGTCGTCGATCCTGAGATTGACGCCCATCGCGGCGAAGTGGTAGGCGCCCGTCACGTCCAGCGGGCTGGTCTGGTCCTGGTCCGCGAGCCCCGAGCCGAAGTCGCTGAAGAGCGAGTCCATGACGATCGAGAAGACCTCGTCGTCGATGGTCGCGTCGGCGGTGTTGGCCAGCAGCACGAAGGCCAGGTCCTCGCTGGGGACGATGGTCATCGCGGACGAGAAGGCGCCCAGCGTGCCCGAGCGACCGAAGAAGGTCGTGCCATTGAAGGCGCCCAGACGCCAGCCCCGGGTGAACGAGGTGGTGGCATCGATGTCGATCTGGGGGATCCAGGTCTGGTTGAAGGCGCGCTCGGAGACGATGGTCTCTCCACCGTACGAGCCTCGGTTGAGGCAGAACTGCGCCCAGATCGCCATGTCGGCGACGCTGGCGCACAGGCCGCGCGCCGGGGTGATGGGCGCTACGCGGGGCAGGGCCTGCGCTTCAAAGGTCTCCAGATCCGCGTTCCACGCGTAGCCGCGGGCGGCGTTGGCGCCCAGGCGGGCGGGGTCGGTCGTCGCGCTCTCCATGCCCAGCGGGGCGAGCAGGCGATCGTGGAGCATGGCGCTCCAGGACTCGCCGGTGGTCTGCTCGACCGCGGCCATGCCGGCGGTGAACACGACCGTGTTCTCGATCAGGGTCGTCCCGAACGGGGCGGCGAGCGTGGCATTGGACGCCGCGCGGAAGAGGTCCTCACGATTGGCGCGGGGCGCCTCGACGAGGAGCGACGCGTCGCCCAGCCCGGTCTGGTGGGAGAGCATGTCAGAGAGGCTCACGCGCCGTGCCGCGTTGGTGTCGGAGAGCGTGAACTCGTCGAAGCTGCGCGAGATGGGCTTGTCCCAGGTGAGGCGGCGCTCCTGGACGGCGATGGTCGCGAGCGTGGACGAGAACGTTTCTGTCAGCACACCCAGCGGGAAGACGGTGTTCTCGCTGACGGGTGTTCCCTCGTCGAGGTCCGAGAAGCCGAAGCCCTTGATGAGCTGCACCTCGCCGTCGAGCACGAGGGCGAAGGCGAGCCCGGGGATCTGGTGCTGCTCCCGGCGCCTGTCGATCTCACGCTCGAGGCGTTCGATGCGTTGGTCCCAGGTCGGCTCAGCGCCGGCCTGCGTCGTCAGGAACAGGGTTCCGCCGGCCAGGGCAAGGGCGGTCCACGAGCGGTCACGGAGGGTCTTCATGTCTTTCCCCGATCTGAACTTTGAAACGGGGCGCCGCACGCCCCCAACAAGGCCAATCCGGGGGTGTTGTCGGACTTTTCTGAAACCGGGTTGACGGATGGTCCGAAATCGCTATTGTTCGCTCGTCCGAGGGAACAAAGAACCCCCCGCGGACGTTGGTACGACTGAGAATCACGATGAAACAGCTCCGCCACCTCAACCCGCAGACCCAGGTGACCATGTGTGTTATTGCACACGGTGGCTGGTTGCACACGGGCAGGGCGGGCTAAAGACCCCGACAAACCCCGAGACTTGCAGCAAGCCACCGCCCAGCGGTGGCTTGTTTCGTTTGGTGCATCAACGGATCGACCCGGGGCGGATCAACGCCCCGCAACCCCAGGAACGCGTGCGTGAGGACGCACGCAGGAGCAGAGCCATGAGCCTCGAGAACACGACCGTGCTTGGACTGACCCGCGCTGATGACGCCGCTGATCGGGTGGACGCGATCGAGCAGATCCGCGCCCTCACCGCCCGCGGACAGCGCGTCCTCGTCGTCGCCTCGGCGAGCCCGGACCAGCATCGGGCGGGTGTGCTCAAGGCCAACCGCATGCCGGTGACCGCGGATTCGTACGAGGTCGCGGGCGCCATGATCGAGCCCGACCTGCTCGCCAGCGCCGCCCTCGCGGGTGACCTGCGCGACGCGGGTGTCGCCGCGGTCGCGCTCGATGCGGGCAAGCTGGCGCCCGTGACCCGGGGTGGGGCGCTCGACGCCGAGCCCCGCCTGATCGACGCGAGCGCCCTGAGCCGGGCGCTGCGAGCGAGCCCGGTGGTTGTGCTGCCTGGTGGTGTCGGTCGCGACTTCGACGGGCGCCTGACCTCGCTGGGCGATGGCGGGGGCGCGCTCACCGCCGTGTTCATCGGCGAGCGTTTGGCGCTGCCCACCCGCGTCCAGCTGGAATCGGGCGAGTCCACCCTACCGCGCAAGGCGGGGCTGTTCGCCAGGCGGTACGACCAGCGTCCCGGGCTGGTTGGCGCGTCCGGGCTGGATCTGGGCGTGTTCGATCCGTCGGGCACTTCACGATCGGTCGCGTCCGGGGGCGCGCAGCCGCTACGCGTCGCGCTGCTCGGGCTGGGCCCGGTGGGGCGGGGCGTGCTCGACGAGCTGCTCGGGGCGCCCGACCGATACCGGGTGGTGGGCGTCGCGCTGACCAGCGCCGACGCGAGGTACGCCTCGGGGCTCAGGCCCGAGCTGGTGTCGTACGACGTCAGCGAGATCCTGACCCGACAGGCGGACGTCGTGATCAACCTCTCCCAGGACGAGCACACGCTCGTGGGCGAGATCGAGCAGGCCCGCCTGCGCGGGGTCAACATCGTGCGCGGCGCCGGGGCGCTGACGCTGGCAGGACAATCGGAGGCGCCCGAGCCCGAGGGCGCCTCAGACTCGATCCCGATGAGCACCCGCCGGAGCTGGCGGGGGGTCTCCGCGCGGAGGATTGCGCACGAGTTCTGACACGCTCTCCTTCTCCCGCGCTGCTTCGTTCTCTCCGGCGCGCGGGCAAACATCGGCGGGTCCGGGCGGCGGTTCCTCGCGTCGCCCGGGCCCGTCGCCGTTTTTGTGTGGTTGTTACCGGCGGACCGCGCGAACGGAGTTGACCATCGCCTCGCACCGGGCGGGGTCGATCGCGTTGGCCCAGTGCCCGTCGGCCTTGATCGCCGATCCCACGATCAGCGCGTCGGCGTGCTCGAGCAGCCCGGGGGCGGTCTCGGGTGTGACGCCGCTGCCGATGAGCAGGGGGAGCGAGGTCGCCCTGCGGGCCTCGATGACGTCCGCCAGGTCCGTCGGGCGCCCGGTGGAGGGCCCGGTGATGATGACACCGTCGGCGCCGAAGAACTCTGCGCCGCGCACGCATTCAGCGAGCGGGATGTCCGCCGTGATCGCGTGCGAGGCGTGCTTCTTCTTGATGTCGCAGAACACGCGGATCGACTGGGCCTCGATCGTGCGTCGGTACCGCAGCAGGGCGCCCGCCTCCGCCTCGCCCAGCAGCCCCTCGTCGGCAACGTGCGCGTACACGAAGTTCTCGCAGCGGATGAACCCGCCCCCGATGGCCTGGGCGACCGCGAGCGCCTGGCGGTTGCCCCCCGAGAGGATCTGCACGCCGATGGGCAGCTCGGTCGCGTGCTGAACCTCCAGCCCGACGCGGGTCATCGCGCTGACCACCTCCGGACCCAGCCGGTCGCCGTGGACGTAGGGCGCGTCGTGCATGTTCTCGATGATCACGGCGTCAAAGCCGGTGTCGGTGAGGATCCGGGCCTCCTGCGAGGCGACCGCCGCGAGCACCTCGACGCTCTCGCCCGTGTTGCCCGGGCTGGCGGGCGTGGGGCGGACGTGGATCATGCCGATGAGGGCGTGCTTTGGCAGGGGCGTGGACGCGCTGGTCATCTCTGGTCTCCGTGCAGGGACAGCGGAGTCTAGCCGCCGGTAGACTCGGGGCATGAACCCCGAAGAGGCCAGAGAGCTGATGGAATCGTGGACGCAGAGCCCCGCGCTCCGCGTCCACATGGAATGCGTCGGCGCCTGCATGCGTGCCTACGCGTCCCTGCTCGCCCCGGGCGACGAGGACCGCTGGCTCGCCTGCGGCCTGCTCCACGACTTCGACTACGAGAAGCACCCGAGCGCCGACGAGCACCCGTTCGTCGGGGTCAGGCATCTGGAAACGCTGGGCGTCGACGACGAAACGCTGCAGGCGATCCTCGGGCACGCGGACTACTCGGGCGTCGCCCGGGAGACGCCGATGGCGATCGCGCTGTTCGCGGTGGACGAGCTGAGCGGGTTCATCGTCGCCTGTTCCAAGGTCCGCCCTGAGGGCATCGCAACGCTCACGCCCAAGAGCGTGAAGAAGAAGCTCAAGGACAAGGCCTTCGCGGCCGCGGTCTCGCGTGACGATGTCCGCGTCGGCATCGAGCAGCTCACCCCCCTGATGGGCGAGGGCTTCGACCAGACGGTCCACATCCAGGGCTGCATCGACGCGATCAGCGCCGAGCGCGAGCGCCTGGGTCTGTAGCTCAGGCGATGAAGAGTCCCGCGATCGACGCGGTCATCCAGGACGCGAGCGCGCCCCCGATCATGGCCTTGAACCCGAGCGTGACAAAGTCCGCCCGGCGCGACGGGGCGATGACGCTGAACCCGCCGATCTGGATGGCGATGGAGGCGAAGTTGGCGAAGCCGCACAGGGCGTAGGCCGCGATCTGCCCGCTGCGGGCGCTCAGGCCGGGCGCCTCCTCGTCGTTGAGCAGAACGCCCAGCTCCTGGTAGGCGATGAACTCGGTCAGCACGATCTTCTGCCCCAGCAGCGAGCCAACGGTCGGGCAGTCCCGCCATTCGATGCCCATGGCCCACGCCAGCGGGGTGAACACGGCGCCCAGGATGGTCTCGATGCTCAGCGTCTGCAGCCCGGCGCCATCGTCAAGGTTCCCGTCCAGCGCCCGCCCGACCCAGCCCAGGGGCATGTTGAGCAGGGCGACGATGGAGACGAAGGCAATGATCATCGCGACGATGTTGAGCGCGAGCTTCATGCCCTCGCTCGCCCCCCCCGCCGCGGCGTCGAGGGCGTTGACGTGCGGACGTTCGATCTCGGACATCCGCACGACCTCGTCCAGGGACTCCTCGGTCTCGGGGACGATGATCTTGGCGATGACGAACGCGGCGGGCGCAGACATCAGGCTGGCCGTGAGCAGGTGGCGGATGAACAGTTCCTGGGAGGCCTCGCTCTCGCCGCCAAGGATAAAGACGTACGCGGCGAGCACCGAGCCCGCGATCGTCGCGAACCCCCCCACCATCAGCGTCATGAGCTGCGACCGGGTCATCCGCTCGATGTACGGCTTGACACACAGCGGCGCCTCGGTCTGTCCCACAAACACGTTTGCGGCCATCGCCATCGCCTCGGCGCCCGTCACCCCCAGCGTGCGCCGCAGCACCCACGCCAACGCCGCGATCACCCGCTGCATCACCCCCACGTGGTACAGCACGCTCATGAGCGAGGCGAAGAAGATCACGATCGCCATCGCGTGGATCGCGAAGACAAACCCGTTGGCGGGGTCACCCAGGCCCGGCCCCCAGACGAACATGGTCCCCTCGCGCACCGATCCGATCGCGTCGTTGATCAGCGACGCGAGGGCGTCAAAGACCTGCACGACCCCGGGTGTCTTGAGCAGCAGCACCGCGAGGGCGAGTTGGAGAGCGAGCCCGCCCAGGATGATCCGCCAGGGCAGGCGCCCTCGATCCGACGAGAGCCCCCACGCGATGAGCAGCAGCACGATGACGCCCAGGATGCCGACGGGTGAACCCATGCACGCTCCAGTGAGGATCGCCGAGCGTAGCGGAAGCCCGCTCGCGTCGCCCAGCCCCTAAACTGACCCGATGCCGGGAGAGGGCGAGACATTCCACACGGGGACCACGCGCCTGTCCTGGCACGCGGCGCCGATGGCGCTGATGGCGCTGATCAGCAACAAACGCCGGGGCGGCGCCCCGGTTCTCGTGGGGGTGACCGGGCCGGTGGGCTCGGGCAACTCGACGCTCGCCCGGAAGCTGGGGGGCGTCATCCTGAGCACCGACGACTACCTCCCCGACTACGAGGGCCTGCCCGAGCCCGAGCGGGACCTGCCCGAGCGGGCGGATCTGGGGCGCCTCCGTCGCAACCTCACCGAACTGCGCTCGGGCCAGCGGACGAACGCCCCGGTCTGGTGCTTCCACGAGCACCGACGCACGGGCGAGCGGGTGGTCGAGCCCGGCGCCCTGGTGGTCTGCGAGGGCATCCACGCGCTGCACGCCTCGCTGACGGACCTGCTGGATGTGCGTGTGTATGTCGACGCGCCGGCGCAGGTCCGCTGGGAGCGATGGAAGGCGATCGAGACGCAGAGCGAGCGGGGCTGGGGTGTAGAACGCGCGAAGGCGTTCTTTGACGACGTCGCAGAGCCCACGTTCCATGCCCGCGCGTCCGCGTACCGCGCGTCCGCCCATGTCGTGGTGATCAATGATCGCACCGCCTCAAGCCAGGAGCCAAGCGGATGAAAGTTGTTGTCGTTCTGGTGTTGCTTGCTCTGACGAGGGTCGTTCTGGCGCAGGCGGGCACGGAGTATGTCGTCCGCCTGGACCGCGCCGGGTCGCAGCTCGTCGAGGTCGAGATGATCCTGCGTGACGTGGACGCGGGCGACGTCGAGCTGATCATGCCGACCTGGCGCCCGGGGAAGTACGCCATCCTCGACCCGGCGGGAACCGTCAGGCGGTTCGCGGCGTTCGACGGCGCCGGCACTCCTCTGGCGTGGGAGAAGACCCGCAAGAACGCCTGGGTCGTGAACGCCAACGGCGGGACCGTCGTGGCGCGATACGAGATCTACGCCAACTCGCTCGGCGACCGCACGCGGTACGCCGACGACACGCACGCGTTCCTGAGCGGCTCAGCGGTCTTCATGTGGACGCCAGAGCGCCGGGACGAGGCATCGGTCATCCGCCTCGAGGGCGCCCCCGAGCACTGGAGCGTCGCGACCGGGCTCGAGCCCGTGGGCGACGACCCGCGCGTGCTCACCAGCCCGAGCTACGACGTGCTCGTGGACTCGCCCATCGAGATCGGCGAGCTGGAGACCACCAGCTTCGAGTTCGAGGGTGCGACGCACGAGATCGCGATCTGGGGCGAGGGCGACTGGGACCTGGACGCGCTGGCGCGGGACTTTGCCATGATCGTCGACGACCAGCACGCGGTCTTTGGTGAGCTGCCGTACGAGCGGTACGTCTTCCTCCTGCACGTGGGCCCGGGCATGGGCGGCGGGACCGAGCACCTCAACTCCACCATCATGCAGACCCGCCCGGCCAGCTTCGAGTCCGAGAGCTCGTACCGGGGCTTTCTCGGGCTTGTCAGCCACGAGTTTTTCCACACGTGGAACGTCAAGCAGCTCCGCCCCGCGGGCATCCACCCGTACGACTACGAGAAGGAGAACTACACGAAGCTGCTCTGGGTCGCCGAGGGGACCACGAGCTACTACGACGACCTCACGCTGGTCCGCACCGGGCTGATCGACGTCGATGAGTATTTCAAACGCATCGGCGGCTCGATCAACTCGCTGCGGCGCTCGCCCGGTCGCAAGCTCCAGAGCCTCGAAGAATCCAGCTTCGACTCGTGGATCAAGTTCAGCAAGCGCACGCCCGACACGGGCAACACCACGATCAGCTTCTACAGCAAGGGCGCACTCGTGAGCCTCATGCTCGATCTTGAACTCCGCCAGCGCACCGACGGGAACGTCACCCTCGACGATGCCATGCGAGCCCTCTATCAGCGCCACCCCCTCGACGGCCCGGGCTACACGCCCGAGGATGTCGTCCAGACCTGCGCCACGCTCACCGGCAAGGACTTCTCCGGGTTCTTCGACGCCAACGTCGCGGGC
>JAJDDH010000018.1 GCA_029260415.1 Phycisphaerales bacterium
GCCCCGCGATCGCCAACCTGGGCGCCGAGACCATGCGCGGCATCAACTCCGTCCCACCCATCTCGGGCTACATCGACACCGCCGACCGCGAGGGCCTCTCCCAGGTCACCATGCGCGGCAAAGAAGACGACCCCATCAGCGCCCAGTGGCAGTACGGCCTCGGGCGCGTCGTCGCCTTCACCTCCGACGCCACCAGCCGATGGGGCTCCGCCTGGGTCGGCTGGGATTCCTTCAAACAGTTCTGGGAGCAGCACGTCCGCTGGGCCATGCGCCCCTCGGGCTCCGCGACGCTCCGCCTCAACACCGAGACCCGGGGCGACGACACCCTCGTCGTCGTCGAAGCCTTCTCCCCCTCGGGCGAGCGCCTCAACTTCGCCGACTTCAAGGCCCGCGTCGCCAAGCCCGACGGCACGGGCGCCGACGTCGAAATCAAGCAGGTCGGCCCCGGTCGCTACGAGGGCTCCCTCGACTCGTCCGACCCGGGCTCGTACGTCGTTTCCCTCCGATACAAGGCCCCGGGCGAGCAGCCCGGGCAGATCATCGAGGGCTCCGCCCAGGCCGCGGTAACCAGGCCCTTCGCCGACGAGTTCCGCTCGCTCGAGTCCAACCTCGCCCTGCTCCAGCAGGTCGCGCAGGTCACTGGCGGGCGCGTGCTCAACACCTCCGACCCCGCCACCCACGACCTCTGGCGGCGCGAGGGCCTGACCATGCCCGTCGCCACCCGCTCGATCTGGCTGCTCATCGCGATCATCGGCATCGGCGTCTTCCTCGCCGACGTGGGCGTGCGCCGCGTGCGCATCGAACCCCGCGCCATCGCCGCGACGGTCCGGCGCGCCTTCGGCGCCTCGACCTCCACCGCTGGCGGGCAGATCGACTCCCTGCGCGCCGCCCGCGAGAAGGCCCGCGAGCGCCTCGCCGACCGCGCCGAGGATCGCGAGCAGGCCGAGCGCAAGGCCAAGCGCCGCTTCGAGCTCGATCCCGACGCGGATGTCAGTTCCGCCCCCGTCGCCCTGGGGGGTGAGCCCCTGCTCAAAGACAAGCCCAAGGCCCAGGCGCCCAAGAACGCCGACAGCGAGGACGAGGGCCTCAGCCGACTCATGAAGGCCAAGCGCCGGGCCCAGGAGGGCTTCGATGACGAGTAACACCAACCGCCGGCGGCGCGGGCTTCATGCCTGCTTCGCCGATTCAACACAGGAGGCGCACGCATGAGCGCAAACCCCGAGCACGCCGACACCCCCGCCGAGGTCAAGCAGGCCTGCGACAACTTCCGCGTCACCTTCAACACCCTCAAAGCCGAGATCGGCAAGGTCATGGTCGGGCAGGAGGAGGTCATCGAGGCCGTCCTCACCTCCCTGTTCACCGGCGGCAACGTCCTGCTCGAGGGCGTCCCCGGGCTGGGCAAGACCCTGCTCGTGCGCACGCTCGCCGAGACCCTGCACCTGCCCTTCTCCCGCATCCAGTTCACGCCCGACCTGATGCCCGCGGATGTCATCGGCACCAACATCGTCAGCGAGGACCCGGACACCGGGCGCCGCCAGTTCGTCTTCCAGCGCGGCCCGATCTTCGCGCAGGTCGTGCTCGCCGACGAGATCAACCGCGCCACGCCCAAAACCCAGTCCGCGCTGCTCGAGGCCATGCAGGAACGCTCGGTGACGGTGGGGGGCGAGACGCATGTGCTCGCCAAGCCCTTCATCGTCCTCGCGACGCAAAACCCGATCGAGCAGGAGGGCACCTACCCGCTGCCCGAGGCGCAGCTCGACCGCTTCCTGCTCAAGATCAACGTGGGCTACTCGCAGCTCGACGATCTCATGACGATCCTCGACCGGACCACGGGCGCCGAGACGCCCAGCGTGCAGCGCGTGATGGACGCCGACCAGATCCTGGGCGCTCAGGACCTCGTCCGCGGCGTCGTCGTCGCCCCACACGTCAAGCAGTACGCGGCCAGGCTGGTTCTCGCGACCCACCCCGAGGGCGACTTCGCCGCGGGCGGCGCGTCGGGCCCGACCAACCGCTACGTCCGCTGCGGCGCCAGCCCCCGCGGCGCGCAGGCCCTCGTCCTCGCGGGCAAGGTCAAGGCCCTCACCGAGGGGCGCTACCACGTCAGCTACCAGGACATCCAGGACGTCGCGCTCGCTTGCCTGCGCCACCGCATCCTGCTCAACTTCGAGGCCGAGGCCGACCGCGTGGACCCGGACGACCTCGTCCGCGAGATCCTCAAGATGACCCCCAGCCAGCCGATCGGAGCCATGGCGTGAAGCGATTCGCACGACCAGCCGTGATGACCCTCGCCCTGATCTCGCTCGCGATCTCGACCGGCTGCTACCGCAAGGTCGTCGGCGCCAAAGGCATTGGCTCCGACGAACTCGCCCCCCGCCGCGAGCAGCCCACGACCAACGTCATTCAGGACCTGGGAACCGCCGTGCGTGGGGAGAAGAAGAAGTAGCCATGCGCCGCGCACGCCTGACAGCCGGGGGGACTCACTCGATGCCGGAAACGCACGGCACCAGCGCGCCGTTCCCCATCGTCCCCGCCCTCATCCTCGGAGTCCTCGCCTCGATCGGGTGCATGCAGCCGTACCGGCAAGGCGTCAACCCAAACTTCACCGCAGGAATGGCAACGCGCTGGCCCGACATCGATCAACGGTTTGTCGATATCGACCAGGTGATGGCCATACGAGTGATGGTGGGGCTCTCCTCAGTGTGGGACCGACACGAGTTCCGTTTCAGTATTGTGAACGAAGACATGCCCGTCGCCATCGCAGAAAGCCAAGTCCCCGGGGTGACCATTCGCGCCATCGAGCATCGAACCGGACGGTCATTAAGCGAGCGAGAGCAACGGGGGGAGTCCCCCGAGATCCTGCTCCACGCTGTTCAACTGCTGGTCTTCCCGCCCGTGTCAATGTTTCAGGGGTACCCAACCGTCACAGTCTCTGCTGACGGTGAACCGGTTGAGCTGAATGTGATCGGGTACACCGAGACCCTGAGTGCTTCATTGAACGGTGGTTTCATGTTCATGGGTGCGCCAAACACCGAAGCGTTCGAGCAGAAAGGTCCAGCATCAGAGCCATTCGGAGAGAGCACAACCTCGGCGTGGATGCTGAGTTTCGTCGTTCCCGCAGACTCGAACAATGTCGTCAAGATTTCCTGGCGCCCCAACCCAGGTATCGGAGCCCTCGACTAACCCATGCTCCGAACCCCCAACCCAAACCCCCCCGCGTACAAACAGGCGCAGCTACACAACCCGCGCAATTGGCAGATAGAGCCGCTCGACCACACCAACCCCA
>JAJDDH010000019.1 GCA_029260415.1 Phycisphaerales bacterium
CGAGGATGTCGATCCCGCGCTCGCGCACGCGCCGGACGATCTCGTGCACCGGGAAGATCAGCGCCGAGGCGCTGGCGATGTGGCTCACGACCACCAGCTTCGTGCGCTCGGACAGCTTCTCGACCACCCGCTCGACGACCAGCCCGGGGGTGACGCCCACCATCGGGATCTCGGCGGTGACGATCCTCGCGCCCGCGCGGGCGCACAGGCGCCCGAGCTCGTTGAGCGTCGCGTTGTACTCGTGGTTGGTGACCAGCACCTCGTCGCCCGGCTGCAGATCGACCGAGTGCAGGACCGTCGCGACGGCGAAGGTCGCGTTGGGCACGAGCGCCAGGCTGGTGGCGGGCGCGTTCACCAGGCGGCTGACCCGGTCGCGGGCCCGGTCGGCGAAGGATTCCATGTCGCCCTTGAAGAAGCGGACCGGGTCCGCGTCCACGCGCTCACGCAGGCGGCGCTGGGCCTCGCGGACACCGACGGGGCAGATGCCGTACGACCCGTGGTTGAGCATCGTCAGCCCGGGCTGGATGGGCCAGCTCGCGGGCGCCCGGATCTCGTCGGGGGTCAGCAGCGGGGCGCTGGTCACGTCGAGGGCGACGGGCGCATCGGGGGCGGGGAGGGTCATCGACGTCCGTGTCGGCGTGGTACGCATTGTGCCGCAACTGTACCCGCTCTTTGGGCGTGGGCGCCGGGGCGGGATGTCCTTGTGGAGCGGGCGTGGGCGAACGACTCAGCGCCCGAGTTCCCGGGCGAGCGCGTCGCCCAGGTGCTCGTACTGGGCGAGGCTGTTGTAGAGCTGGGCGCTCAGGCGGACCATGGGCTGTCCCGCGGGCGAGGTCCAGACCGGGACCTGGATCGCGTGGCGCTCGAGCAGGCGCGTCTGGAGGGGGCTGTTGAAGATCGATTCGGTCGAGTCCAGGCGCTCGCGGGCCTCGGGCGAGGGGGCGGGGAGGGTGACGACCGCCATCGCGGCGGTCATCGAGTCGGGCGCGGTGGGGCGAGCGCCCAGGCGCTCGCAGAGCAGGTCGCGGGCTTGGCGCACCAGGGCGTTGTTCCGGGACCGGACCTCGCCCAGCCCCCCGGGCACGACACCCTGCATGAAACGGATCGCCTCGGGCAGGGCCAGGCGGGGGGTGTAGTCGTCGGTGCCGACATAGTCGAAATCGGTCTGAAAGCGGGTCCGCCCGTGCTCGCCCGCCCAGGGCTGGGCACCGAGGGTCCGGGCGTAGACCGAGTGCACCACCGGACGGATGGACGATTGCTTGTCCTCGCGGACCCACAGGTAGGCGCACCCCTTGGGGGCGCACAGCCACTTGTGGCAGTTGCCCGTGGCGTAGGCGGGGGCCAGGGCGCTCAGGTCGAGCTCGAGCATGCCCGGGGCGTGGGCGCCATCGAGCAGGGTCTCGACGCCCCGCTCGCGCAGGGCGTTGATGATTCTGCCCGCGGGCAGGACGATCGCCGTGGCGCTGGTGATGTGCGAGAGCAGGCAGAGGCGGGTGTTGCGTGTTACGTGTGACAGGACCGCCTCGAGCATCTGGTCGTCAGACTCAGCGGGCCAGGGCAGGTCGAACTCCACCGGGGTCGCGCCCGACCGCTCGCAGGCGTCGCGAATGATCGCCCGGCACGCGGGGTACTCGATCGAGGCGAAGAGGATCTCGTCGCCCGGGCGCAGCTCCAGCGAGTTGATGACGTTGGCGACGCCCGTGGTCGCGTTGGGGACAAAGGCGATGTCTCTCGCGTGGGCGCCGATGACGGGGGCGAGCGCCGCGCGGGCCTGGTCGGTCAGCTCGAAGAGGTCGCGCACGAAGAAGGTGACCGCTTCGCGTTCCATCCGCGCGCGGATGTTGTGCTGGGTGTCGAGGACGACCTTGGGGCAGGCGCCGAACGACCCGTGGTTGAGATAGACCACATCCGGGTCGATCGCCCAGAGGTGGGCGAGCTCGCTGGGTTCGGGGATGGGGATCGGGCGCCTCACCCGGAGATGTCGAGCGAGCGTCCCAGGTCCACGCCCGTGGCCGCGGCGTTGCGGTCCGCCGGGTGGTGGTAGAACGCCATCGCGTCGGTCTTGGCCTCCGCCGGGGCGCTGACGCCCTCGAACGCGGGCTGCTCGACCCGGGCGGCCAGCAGGCGCCCGACAGTCGGCGCCACCCGTGAGAGATCGGCCTTGTCGGCGCGATCGATCCGGGCGATGGGCTGGGTTTGTGTGGTCGCCTGGGCCTGGGCCGCGGCGGGGGCCTGGGCCAGCGGGCGGACAGTCAGCGGGGCACGCACGCCGTAGGTCTGAGCGACATCAAACGGGAGCGTGGGGGGGATTGAACTCATGGATAGCCTCCGTGCGAATGGGAGGGGCTCCGCCCCGTAGATGCCGTATCGGTCAGTCGTCCTGACTTTCGAGAATGTTGGCGATCTGCTGCCCGATTTCGTCGTCGCGAGCGCGGGCCCAGTCCGCCGCGGATCGCCCCTCAGTATCGCGGATCTGGGCGTCCGCGCCAACCTCGAGCAGGGCGCGAACTTTCTCGGGATCGCCCAGTTCCGCGGCCTTCATCAGCACGGTCACCCCGTCGTTATCGGACGCGTCCGCGCTGGCCCCGTTGGCGAGCAGCAGACGCACCGTTTCCGCGTCGGCGGCGTTGGCCGCGGCGAGCACGGAGAGGGCGGTCAGCCCGTTGTTGTCGCGGATGTCGTGCCTGGCGCCCGCGTCGAGCAGCACGCGCAGCTTCTCGGGCGAGCC
>JAJDDH010000020.1 GCA_029260415.1 Phycisphaerales bacterium
GGCCCTGTCGATCATCCTGCTCGTGATCGTCGTGCGCTCCATCCTGCACCCGATCACCCGCTGGAGCCAGATCCGCATGCAGCGCTTCGGCGTCCAGATGCAGGCCATGGCGCCCAAGCAGAAGCTGCTCAAGGAGAAGTACAGCGACGACCCCAAGCGCCTCCAGCAGGAGACCGCCAAGCTCTGGCGTGAGCAGGGCATCAGCCCCGCGGGCATGCTCGGGTGCCTGCCCATGTTCCTCCAGAGCCCCGTCTGGATCGCGCTCTACGCCACGCTCTACTTCGTGTATGACCTGCGTCACGAGCCCGCGTTCTACGGCGTCTTCCAGCAGATCTCGGGCGGGCAGTGGGGCTTCCTGGCGGACCTGGCCAGCCCCGACCAGGCCATCCCCCTCCCCAGCGCCATGCACTTCAGCTTCTGGATCTGGGGCAGCGTCACCGCCATCAACGTCCTGCCCATCATCATGGCCTTCGTCTTCTTTGCCCACCAGAAGTACCTCACCCCCCCGACCGCCGCGACGATGACCCCCGAGCAGCAGCAGCAGCAGAAAATGATGAAGGTCATGATAATCTTCATGTTCCCGCTGTTCATGTACGCGGCGCCCTCGGGCCTGGCGCTCTACTTCGTCACCAACTCCACCATCGCCATCTTCGAGAACCGCTGGATCCGGGCGCACATGAAGAAGCACGACATGCTCGACCCCGAGAAGATCCAGGCCGAGCGCGCCAACAAGAAGGGCGGCGGATTCCTCGACCGACTCAAGGACGTTGCCGAGGCGCAGCAGGCCGCCAAGGACCAGGGCAAGACCGTCACGCCAACCCGCCAGTACAAGAAGCGCAAGTAGCCCTTCTTGGTGGCGCCGGCATCCTGCCGGCGTCGATCCCGCCGCGCCGCCTCTACCCTCAGGGCATGTCCGCACCCGGCACGATCGCCGCCATCGCCTCCAGCCCGGGCGCCGCTCCGCGCGCCATCCTCCGCCTCTCGGGCGACGACACCCCGCGCGCCCTCAGCGCCCTGGGCATCACCGACCCCGCCCGGCGCGCCGCATCGACGGTTCGCGTGCGACTCAGCGACGCCCAGACCCTCCCCGCCCTGCTCGTCCGCTATCTCGCGCCAAACGCGTACACCGGGCAGCACAGCGCCGAGATCCTGTTCCCGGGCAACCCGACGCTTGCCGAGCGGTTGCTCGCGATCGTGCTGGGCGTCGATGGTGTCCGCCTGGCTGAGCCGGGCGAGTACAGCGCGCGGGCGTATCTCTCAGGTCGCCTGAGCCTGGCCCAGGCCGAGGGGGTGGGGGCGCTCATCAGCGCTCGCTCCGACGAACAGCTCAAGGCCGCGAGCGACCTGCTCGAAGGGCGCACGGGCCAGACCTACCGCGCCTGGTCCGACGAGCTGGCGACGCTGCTTGCCCTGGTCGAGAGCGGCATCGACTTCACCGACCAGGAAGACGTCACCCCGATCGCTCCGGACCAACTGAGCGAGCGCGTCGGCGCGCTGCAGCGAGCCATCACCGATCGCCTGGGCGCGACCGGCGCGAGCGAGCGACGCCCAGCACTGCCCCTGGGCGTGCTCGTGGGCGAACCCAGCGCGGGCAAGTCCACGCTCTTCAACGCCCTGCTCGGGCGCGAGCGGGCGGTGACGCACGAAGCGCCCGGCACGACGCGCGACGTGCTCACGGAAACGCTTGAGCTCGACAGCGCGATTCCGGGCGCCGGATCGATCCTGCTCGCGGACCTGCCCGGGCTCGACGCGGGCGCGAGCGGGCGCGGCCACGCCGCCCAGACGCAGGCGCTCGACGCGATCCGCCGCGCCGATCTGCTCATCCACTGCGACCCGTCCGGGCGTTTTCCGCCACTCGGGCACGCGCCCGAGGGCGCCCCGGTCCTGCGCGTGCGCACCAAGGCGGACCTGCCGGCCAACGCTGACGAGGGGCTGGGTGTGTGCGCGCTGGACGGGTACCACCTGGGCGCGCTGCGCCGCCTGCTGGCCGACGCGCCGCTGAGCGCGGGCGGCGCGTCGGCGCTGTCCATCATCCCGAGGCACGCCCACGCGCTCGTCCGCGCCCGCGACGCGCTCACCGTCGCCCTTGACGCGGCGCCCCTGGGCCAGCTCGAACTCACCGCCGCCCCGCTGCGCGACGCGCTCGACGCGCTGGGCGAGCTCACGGGCCAGGTCAGCCCCGACGAAATCATCGGGCGCGTCTTCGCGACGTTCTGTGTCGGGAAATAGCTAGCGAACCGCGGCCTCGATGAACGCGTCGAGGTACTTCTCGACAAACGCGTCCACCGCCCACCCCGTGGCCCGCGCGTCCACGCCCCAGCAGCACACCACCGCCTCGGTCATCTCCGGGTCGGCCTGCACCATCAGCACGTCATCGACAACGAACGCGCTGGGCGCCTTGTCGCCCAGGTACGCCGAGAGCGCGTTGCGGTCCGGGCGCCCCACGCTGATCGTCGGACGCGCCCGCAGCGACTCGTCGTTGAGGTACCACAGATCGGTGCACACCAGCGCCGGGCCGTGCGCCCCGTCGTGCCCAAGCGTCCGGTTGATCAGCCCCGCCAGACGCTGCGCGACCGGGCGGTCGTGCGCCTCGCCCTCGAGCGTCGCGCCCACGACCACGGGGATCACACGCTCGGTGTCGATCACCGGGTCGGCGGGCGTATCGGTCGGGCTGGGGCTGCTCGCGTCGGCGTCCATGCCGCTCCTTGTGCATCGGGGATTCATCCACACTCTACACGATGCTCTTCCTTCGTCCCCGCCCGTCCGGTAAGCTGCGGTTGAATCCACGGAGGGAGCCCATGAGCGATCAGCACGCCCAGAACCACGACAGTTCCGGCGACCACGCCGGAGCAACGGCCACGAAGGCCCGCCCCCAGACCAGTACCCAGACCAAGCCCGCCCCCCCCAAGCTCGACCGCCTCCCGACCTATCGGGTCCTGCTGCACAACGACGACATCAACGAGATGCTCGACGTCGTGGGCGCCATCCTCGAGCTCACCACACTGAATCGGACCAGGGCCTTCGAGGCGATGATGACCGCCCACCAGCGCGGCATGTGCCTCCTGCTGCTCACGCACCGAGAACGCGCCGAGCTCTACGAAGAGCAGTTCCGCGCCAAGCGCCTGATCGTCACGATCGAACCCAACGTCTGACCGCCCACACGCCCCAGGCGGACCAGCCCGCGCGCTCGCGCGGGCTCGTTTGCGTCTGTCAACCGATCGCGCGGATTGACGCTCAACATTCGTAGATCGCCCCCCGCAATCGCCCCCCGATCGCGTTGCTGTGCGCACACGCGCTGGTCGTGCGCGCGATCGCTGCTGTACGCCCCCGCGTGTGAAGCATCCCCCCGGCGCCGTCGATACCCCGTGGACGCACGGGGCAGTCCCGGGCGCCAGGGACACCGGGAGCGACACGATGACCATCCGTCTTGGAGACATCCTCGTCACGAGGGGCGTGCTGACCGAGGAACAACGCGACGAGGCGCTCCGCGTCCAGGACGGGCGCGC
>JAJDDH010000021.1 GCA_029260415.1 Phycisphaerales bacterium
AATGCCGATCACTCGCTCAACGCCACCGCACTGGTCAACGAGGCCTACATCAAGGTCCTCGGCGGCGAGAACGTTGACTTCGAAAACCGCAGGCATCTCTACGGGGCCTTCGCAAGGGCCATGCAGGAAGCCCTGATCGACTCTGCACGCCGCAGGAATACGAAGAAACGTGGAGGCGACCGCGACCGAATACCACTGGACGCGATCGATCCGCCAGCGGCGATGCGGTTCGCGGAGCCCGTGGAACTCGGTCGTCTACTGCCCGAACTGCAAGAAGCCGATCCTCGAGCCGCAGAGGTGGTCCGCTTTAAGTGCTTCCTCGATCTGGGCACGGAAGAGATCGCTGCGATCTTGGGCACGACCTCACGCACGGTTCAGCGGGACTGGCTGTACGCCAAGGCATTTCTCCGCAAGGCATTGGCCTACGAGGACTTAGAAGAAGCGAAATAGTCCTTCAATCGGTGTCGCGACTGATCAGGATTCTCGCATGTACTTGTGGCCGGCTGCTCTTGCGAGAGGTTCGCAAGCTCGAGTTGAGGGTCATAGGAATCGCTGTGCGTTAGGATTTCAGAATGCCTACCCCGGAGCAGATCAGATCGCTTTTCGACCGTGCTATGGACGTTCCCGCCGCAGACCGCGAGTCCTTCGTGCGGGCCGAGGCGGGGTCAGATGAATCGCTCGCCTCCAAGGTAATAGCGCTTCTGACCCATGCGGACGCGGAGACGGCACACTTCGTTCCCGCTCGTAGCGATCGCCGATCAACAATCCCTGAGAACATCGGGCCCTTCAAAGTCATTGGTGTGCTGGGCGAGGGCGGGTTTGGCGTGGTCTTCGAGGCCGAACAGCTACGACCGCACCGGCGTGTGGCGATCAAGCTCATCAAGGCGGGGATGGACTCGCGGTCGGTTATCGCGCGGTTCGAGGCCGAGCGTCAGGCGCTGGCCGTGATGGACCACCCGTGCATCGCCAAAGTGTTCGATGGGGGGATGACAGGCGCTGAGCACCCTCACCCTGGACTGCCGTATTTCGTGATGGAGCTGGTCAAGGGCGAGCCCATCACGGACCACTGCGACCGCCAGCGTCTGAGCATTGAGCAGCGGATCCGTCTGATGGCCCGAGTATGCGATGCAGTCCAGCACGCCCACACGAAGGGCGTAATTCACCGCGACATCAAACCCTCAAACGTCCTCGTCGGCTACGACGAGCACGGTGAGGCGTCGCCCAAGGTTATCGATTTCGGCATCGCCAAGGCCCTCAACCAACGTTTGAGCGAGCAAACCCTCGTAACCGAACGTGGCGCCATCCTCGGCACCCCCGAGTACATGGCTCCCGAGCAGGCCGAGCTGACCGGGACCGACATCGATACCCGCGCCGACGTCTACTCGCTCGGCGTGTTGCTCTACGAACTCCTCACCGGGGTGCGCCCGTATGACATGGCCAAGCGAGCGCTTGCTGAGATTCAGCGGATCATCTGCGAGGAGGACCCACCCAAGCCGAGCACTCGCCTGACAGGCCTGGGTGAGAGTGCGAGCGAAGTGGCGGTGCGCCGTCGCCAGACCGTGCACTCGCTCGCGGGTCTGCTCAGGCGTGAGCTGGAGTGGATCCCGCTCAAGGCGATGCGCAAGGACCGGACCGAGCGGTACCGCTCCGCCGCCGATCTGGGCGACGACCTGGAGCACTACCTCAGGGGCGAGCCGCTGATCGCTGGGCCCGTGTCGAAGGTCTACCGCGCTCGCAAGTTCGTCAAGTTGCACCGGGTGGGCTTGCTCACGACCGGGTTGATCGCGGCCACGCTGGTCACGGCGACGGGTGTGAGCGTCTTGCAGGCGGTACGTGCGACCCGCGCCGAGAACGCCGAGCGGGCACAACGCCTGACGCTCGACGAGGTGGATCGGTTCATCAACGAGGACCTGCTGGCGGTCGGCGGGCTTGGCCTCGGCGCCGACACCCGTCTCGTTGACGTGTATGATAGCACGACGGGATCGGGGCGCCTTGACAGTCTGGAGCCGCAAGTCGGCGGGCGGATTCGCCGGACGATCGGTCTGGGCTACGAGCAGCTCGGGAAACTGTCAAAGGCGCGGGACCAGCTTCTCTTGGCGCGGAGTACGCTCGGCGCCAACCCCGAGTCCAATGCACGCGAGCTTCTACAGGCAGACATCGCCCTGGCGCGGATTCGATGGCGCCTTGATGGAGAGACCGAGGGTACGCTCGCGGACCTCGACGGCGTACTCGATCGCGCCCGCTCGCTGCTCGGCCAGGATGATCGTGTCACGCTGCAGGTGGAGCGCGAGATCGCCAGCGTTCACAAGCAGGCCCAGAGATTCGCCGAGGCGGTCCGCCGATACACCGAGACCCTCAAACGCCAGACCGACGCCCTCGGGGCAGATGACCCCGACACGCTGGTCACGAAGTACAACCTCGCGCTCGCTTCGCAGAAAGCGGGAGACACGGAGGGCGCTCTCGAGATGCTCCGATCCGTGCACGAGGCCCGCGTCCGCGTGCTGGGCGAGGACCGTCTGCCGACGATCAATGCTCAGAACGAGGTGGCGGCGATGCTCAACCGGCTCGGGCGACTGGACCAGGCGGATGAGGAGTACGAGAGGTTGTTACCTCTCCAACGCGACAGACTCGGCCCCGGTCACTGGCGGGTCGTCGAGACTCGCGCGAACTACGGGCGATTGCTCCAGAAGCTTGATCGGCACACGGAGGCATCGGAGCAGTTTGCCCTCGCGCTGAACGGGGCGGGACCAGCGGCGCCTGAGCCGGGGTTCCGCGCCCACGAACGATGGGGGCCAGCGAATGCCGCGACGGTGACGGTATCGCGATGGTTGGTCGAGTCGCTGGCGGCTGACGGGCGGTGTGATGAGGCGATCAGCGAGTTCGAGCGAGCCGCGGCGCTGCTCGAGGGCGAACTGGGGCCGGAGCACGAGAGCACACAGGAGTTCATTGAGCGGCGCGGAGCGCTTCTCGCATCGTGCGAGGACGAATGAGCGTGATCCTTGGTCTGAGACTTGCTCGATCGTATTCTGATTTGAACCGCTGACAGGGAGGAATGGCATGCGACGATTCTGGGCATTCTTGACGATGATGACGATCTGCTCGACCGCGGCCGGCGGGGGTGGCAACGAGTTTATTGAGGTCTTGATCGAGGGCGGCGTCGTCGAGATGTCCGTTACGGTTGACCCGCCCGACGGTTCTCCCGTGACCGGGGTCGAACAGTTTGCGGTGAACAATACTAATGCGTTTGAGTACTTCGCCTTCGAAGCGAGCGATGCCGGTGGCAGTGCCATGTTTTCACTCTCGCACGGAGTTGCATCACTCGCCATCACGATCGAGCAGGGCGCCGCCCAGTCGGGCCCCGAACTCGGGGCCACCGTCAGCGTGCGCGTAGCCACAATCGACCCGATTATCGTGCGTTTGCTCGACTACGTTGCGTTCGACCTCTACGAGGGAGTGGGCTCGTTGGACCCTATCAGCGGGGCAATCAACGGCAACACGATGTGCCCGGGTACCTATGCAATCACGCTCAACGAGACTCTTGAACTTGAAGAGTTTGAGTACAGCGCAGGGCAGTTGGAGGACTTTAGGCTAGAGCTTTACCCGCCCCAAGATTCCGAAGTACGGTTCACCGGCGGAGGCAGCGCATTTGTTGATGGAAACTCGATGGACGATCAGGGAAACAAGGACAACGCATTCGAGGAGGCCTGGATCGAGGGCGGCACATTCTCTGTGAATGGATGCACCAGCAGCGGGCTGGTTGATGGCGACGCCCAGTCCAGCGGAGAGATCTCCAACCACGGCAACGGTTCGTTCGAAGTTAGAATCGACGCCGAAGCGATGGCGACTCAGGACGAGGGGTACGCCGGCTCGTGCTCTATCGGCACGTTCGGCGATTCAATCATTCTTGACCTGGAGAAGCCCAAGGCGTTCTCTATCGACAGCTCGGGAAACGGCTCGATCAGCCTGACACCGATAACCGGGAGCATTGACGGCGCCATGTTGAGCGCGGGGCAATATGCGATCAGCTTCAACGTCTCCGCCTCAATCGTGGCTGGTGAGACGAGCGCGGTCGGGTCCATCGACTGGACGCTTTCCCTCCGCTCCCCCGCCTGCAGCGGGGCTGACCTGGCCCTCCCCTCGGGGCTGCTCGACTTCTCCGACGTCGTCGCCTTCCTCGGGGCATATGGAGCGAGCGAGCCCAGTGCGGACCTGGGGCCGCCCTTCGGTGTGTGGGACTTTTCCGATGTAGTGGCCTTCTTGGGAGCGTTTGGTGCCGGTTGCCCCTGAGGATCTCCCGCAGTACGGGTCCTTTGGAGCTCGTGGGACCGTTGAATCGGGCCCGCTCGCACCGGTACGTTGCCGGCTCGCGGCGGTGGGCCACGTCTTGGGAGGAGTTGGTGCGATGCGACATGTCCTGCTTGGCCTGCTGCTGCTGATCGGGTCTCCCGCGTTGGCAGGGGACTTCAACCCGATCGAGATAGTGATCGAGGGCGGGATGGCCGAGGTGGTGATCGAGCTTGACCCGCCCGACGCCCCGGCGTTTAGCGAGACGTTCCACATCCCACTGCAGGGGCAGGGGTTCAACGAGGAAGTGAGCTTCGGTGACGCTAACGCTGGGGCCGGCGTCCAGCTCTTCTTGGAGGTCCGGGATTTCGAGCCGACCAGCAGCATCGATTTCGCAATCCTCTATGACGCGGGACAGTCGTCCGACGCCGGCTACCGCGTTGAGGCGCGCGTCCGTAGCATCGAACCCTTGCGCTTCCGCTTGCTCGAGACCGCCCGGTACGACTTCTTCTTCGCCGACGGCTCGCTCGATATCGTCCCGATCTCTGGGGCGTTTGATGGCAATGAGATGTGCGCCGGGACGTCTGCCATTGCCTTCGACGAGATCTTCACGCTCTTCCCGGGTGAACCGTTTGTCCAGGGTGATCGCACGCTGGGCATCACGCTCGAGCAGCCCGACACGCCCGAAGTCGCATTCGTCTCGACCAGCTCGGGCGACCTGCGCGTCGAGGGCGTCTCGACCGACGATGAGGACAACGAGAGTAGCTCGTTTAACCCGGGGTCGATAGAGCCCGGCTCGTTCGTCGCCATCGAGTGCACCAGCTCCGGGCTTGTGGACGGCGCGTCCAATGCTGCGGGAGAGGTTTTCAGCCAGGGCAACGGCGTCTACACCGTCACGGTTATCGCTGACTCGATCGCGACCCAGCCAGCCGGCTACCAGGGCTCGTGCTTCATTGGCGCCATTGCCGACGGCGTCGTCCTCGAACTAGCCAAGCCAAAGGCGTTTATCACAGTTCGATCGGGCGAAGGCTCCATCGCCCTGAGCCCGATCACGGGCTCCATCCAGGGCTCGCTGCTCTCACCGGGGAGGTACGCCATTGGCTTCAACGCCTCGGCTTTTCTCTCTCCGGGCCAGACATCCAACACGTCGACCATCGACTGGACGCTGGAACTACGCCCGCCCCCGTGCAGTGCCGCGGATCTGGCCAACCCTTCGGGCGTGTTGGACTTCTCCGACGTCACCGCGTACTTGACAGCGCTTGGCGTCATGGACCCGATGGCCGACTTGGCGCCGCCGATGGGTGTTTACGACTTCACCGACGTGCTCGCGTTCCTTACCCACTTCGCGTCGGGATGCCCGTGAGCGCGGCAAGGGTCGTGCGATGACGAGTAAGTCGGCCTTGGATGGAACTCTGACAGTCGATACGCTCGCCTGAGAGGCTGACACGAGAGGACGGCATGCGACGATTCTGGACCATCGTGACGGTGTTGATAGCGACCTGCTCGACGGCGTTCACGGGCGGCGGCAACGAGTTCATCGAAGTGCTGATCGAGGGCGGGATCGTTGAGATCTCCGTCACGCTCGACCCGCCCGACGGGCCCCCAACCTCGCAGTCCATGCAGTTTCCTGTCGGCGCCAACGGCGTGCAGGAGTTCTACAGATTCGAAGATGCCAACGCCGAGGGCGAGGGCTATGTCGAGCTCTTGGTCAGCGAGAACACGTCGTCATCGACGCTGGATCTCTTCCTCGACCTCGGCGCTGATCAGTCGGAGTTCGGGTACGAGGTCACCGTGCGAGTACGCACGGCTGAGCCGATTGTCTTTCGTCTGCTTGACGAGGTCGAAGCCAGCGTCAGCGGAGGTGGAGACTTCCTCTCGCTAGACCCCATCAGCGGAATGTTCGACGGCTTCCGGATGTGCCCTGGCACGTACGCCATCACGTTCGACGAGTCGCTCGTGCTTGAGGAGTTTGATGCCCACACGACCGGTGGCGCCGGCATGTCGGTCCAGCTGAACGACTCGTTCGACCAGGAGGTCCGGTTCACGGGCGCCGGCGACCTGAGCGTCAGCGGGAACTCAACGGACGACCAGGGCAACAAGAACAACGCGTTCGCCGCGGGCACGATCGACAACAGCTCATTCACCGCGAAAGGGTGCACCAGCAGCGGTCTGGTGGACGGCGACGCCCAGGCCTCGGGCCAGATTTCCGATGGGGGCAACGGGAGCTACACCGTCAGCGTGGTCGCCAACGCCATCGCGACGCAGCCCGCCGGGTACGCCGGCGCGTGCTTCATCGGGGTGTTCGGCGAAGCGATCGTCCTCGACCTGGAGAAGCCGAAGGCGTTCACCATCTCCGGCTCGGGAAACGGCGCGTTCGGCGTGACTCCGATGACGGGCAGCATCGATGGCGACACGATGGGCGCGGGACGGTACCGCATCAACTTCAACGCCTCGGCACAGATCGAGGCCGGCCAGACCAGCGCGGCAAGCTCAGTTGATTGGACGCTCTCGCTCCGCACGCCCGGCTGCAGCGGGGCTGACCTGGCCCCGCCCTCGGGCATGCTCGACTTCTCCGACGTGATCGCGTTCCTGTCCGCGTTTGGCGCCAGCGACCCGAGCGCAGACCTGGCGGCGCCGACCGGTGTGTGGGACTTCACCGATGTCCTCGCATTCCTCACGCTCTTCGGGGCGGGGTGCCCGTGAGGTGCGGTCAGCAAGGAGATAGGCTCTTTGTGTGTGGCGCGTCGTTCGATGAGATTACATTTAGAAGCAGACAAGGGGAAGATCATGCGAAGAATCTGGATCTCTTTGATGGCCGTATTGGGACTCTGCTCGCAAGTGATCGCCGGGCAAGGCGAAGAGTTCATCGAGATCGACTTCGAGGGCGGCCTCGTCGAGATCTCCGTCACACTTGATCCACCTGACGGCTCGCCGACCTCCCAATCGATGCAGTTTGCTGTCAAGAGCAACGGCATGCAGAATTCATTCAGCTACGGCGACGCCAATGCCGGCGGCGAGGGGATCATCGATCTGTCCGCCTTCGACGGCAAGGGCTTTAGCTCCTTGCAAGCGTGCGTCAATATGAACGCTGGCCAGTCTGGTTTCGGGTACGTCGTTACCGTTCGTATGCGCACGATTGAACCAATCATCTTGCGCCTGCTCGACGAGGTCGAGTTCAGCGACTTCAGCGGTGGAGACTTCACGGTGTCGCTCTCTCCGCAGACTGGCATGATCTCGGGCAACGTGATCTGCCCCGGAACCTACGCCCTCGAACTCGACGGGGTGCTTGTGCTGGGTGTCTCCGAGAACAGTGCTGATTCGTTCAGCGAGTACAGCCTCCAACTCACTGACACGCTCGGCCCGGACGTGCGATTCACGGGTCCGGGCGACATCACCATCACGGGCGTCTCCACCAGCGACCAGGGCGTCGAGGATACCGCGTTAGTCGAGGCGTCTGTCGAGAACGGTAACTCCTTCGCCGCAGCCGGGTGCACCAGCAGCGGGCTCGTCGAAGGGGATGCCGAGACCATGGGCGATATCTCAAATCAAAGCAACGGTGCGTACAACCTCACGGTCATGGCCGAGGCCATCGCGACACAGCCTGCCGGGTACGCCGGTTCGTGCTTCATCGGTACCATCGGCGAGAACATCATCGTCGAACTGACCAAGCCCAAGGTCTTCACCATCGTTGGCTCGGGAAACGGATCGATCAGTCTGACACCGACGACGGGAAGCATCAACGGCGCCACGCTCAGTGCTGGGCTCTACAGCCTCAACTTCAATGCCTCGGCGACGATCGACCCAGGCGAAACAAACGAGTCGCGGTCGATCACCTGGACGATCGAGCTACGCCCACCTGGCTGTAACGCCGCAGACGTGGCCCCGCCCATCGGATCGCTCGACTTCTCCGACGTGATCGCGTTTCTCGCCGCCTACGGTTCGAGCGAGGCTGCGGCCGACCTCGCGCCGCCCATCGGTGTCTGGGACTTCTCCGATGTGATCGCGTTCCTCGGAGCCTTCGGCGCGGGTTGCCCATGAGGCGGGTTTGAGACGGCAGCTCCGAGTCTTGGGGCGGGCTCTTCGATTGATTGCCTTGAGCTAAACACCAGACCTAGGGGACTTCATGCGACGGTTCTTGATCTACTTGACCTTGACGGCGGCGATGATGATGCTCGGGTCAGCGGCGCTCGCGGGCCAGACAGAGAATATCGATCTGGACTGCGAGAGCGGCCGCGTCGAGATCTTCGTGACGATCGACCCTCCCGACGGCCCCCCCGTAGCCGCGTCCAGGTGGTTCGACGTGGTCCAGTCTACAGGAGGGAGTTTTTGCCTTCTAGAGGGCACTGCCAACGGCGGAGGTTCATTCGACCTCTTCCACTTTTTCGATGATACGCCGCTCACAACGCTTGGGATCAGCACCGACATGTGCGCCGGGCAAGCGGACTTTGGGTACACGGTCAGCGTGCGAGTGCAAACGATCCAACCGATCATCTTGCGCCTGCTCGACGAGGTCGAGTTCAACCTTCCCGCGGAGGCGTTCCTGCTGGAACCGATCACCGGCATGATCACAGACAACTTGATGTGCCCGGGCATGTACTCCCTCACCTTCGACCATACGCTTGAGCTTCCGGAGTTTGAGTTCGACGCATTACGATCCGAGCAAATGGAACTGCGCCTGACTGATACGCTTGGTGAGGCGCGGTTCGCGTGCGCGGGCAGCCTGAGCGTCAGCGGGAACTCGGAGGACGACCAGGGCAACGAGGACAGCGCGTTCGCCGAGGGCACGATCGACGACGGTGGATTCGAGGCCGGCGGTTGTACCAGCAGCGGGCTCGTAGACGGAGACGCCCAAGCCTCGGGCGAGATCCTGGACCAGGGCAACGGGTCGTACACCGTCACGGTGACCGCTGATGCCTTCGCGGCGCAGCCCGTGGGGTACGCCGGCTCGTGCTTCATCGGCGTCTTCGGCAACGGGATCATCCTAAGCCTGGAGCAGCCCAAGACGTTCTCCATGATCAACACTGGGAGCGGTTCGGTAAGCTTCACACCCACGACTGGGAGCATCGTCGATGACACGCTCAGCCCGGGGCGCTATGCCATCGACTTCGACGCTTCAGCGACAATCGGTGCGGGCCAGACGATGGCGAGCGGATCGATCAACTGGACGCTCGAGCTCCGCGCACCCGGCTGTAACGCCGCAGACGTGGCCCCGCCCATCGGATCGCTCGACTTCTCCGACGTGATCGCGTTTCTCGCTGCCTACGGTTCGAGCGAGGCTGCGGCCGACCTCGCGCCGCCCATCGGTGTCTGGGACTTCACCGATGTGCTCGCGTTCCTGGTGGCCTTCGGCACGGGTTGCCCGTAGCGCGATCCACTCCGCGACACGCTCAGCCCGCCGGCGGCT
>JAJDDH010000022.1 GCA_029260415.1 Phycisphaerales bacterium
CCGGGCGACGACTCGTTCGCGCTGCAGACCGATGCGACGCTCGACTCGGAGGGGCTGCCCGACGACCTGCTCGCCCTGCTGCCCGCGACCGCGCGGGACGTGCTCAGCGACCTGGGCGTGACGGTCGAGGGCGGCGTCCGCGGGCGGGCACTGCGCCTGAACGTCGAACGCGCCCCGGACGACGACCGCCTCGCGATGGACTTCACGGGCACCGTCTACGCCGGGCGGGCCAGCGCCCAGGTCGGGGCGGAGCTGACCGAGATCGACGGGCGCCTGGACCTGGACGTGCGAACCCTGACCGGGCGGGCGCCCGAGTACACCATCGACGCGAGCGCCACGCGCCTGCGGGCCGCGGGAGTGCGCGTGAGCGACGCCCACGCCCGCTTCCGCGCGGGCGACGAGGCGGGCAGCGTGCGCATCCCGACGATCACCGGCGCGATCCACGGCGGGCGCCTGGCCGGCAGCGCCCAGATCATCACCCGCGCGGGCGGCGCTTCCGAGGGCGAACCCCGCCGGTCCTACTGGGCCGACGCCCAGCTCTCGCGCGTGCGCGCTGCCCCGCTGCTGGCGGACCTGGGCCTGGGCAAGGACGCCGACACGCAGCGATGGTCCGAGGGCGACGACGTCTCCCGGGGCCTGCTGGACGCGAGCGTCTCGCTGCACGCCGACGTGGACGACCCCGCGTCGCGCGTCGGGCGGGGCTCGGTCATCGTCTCCGGGGGCGAGGTCGTCGAGCTGCCCCTGTTCCTGCAGCTCATCGAGTTCTCCAACCTCCAGGCGCCCGTCGCCCAGAAGCTCGACCTGGCCCAGACCGACTTCTTCGTCGAGGGCGACCTGATCACCTTCGAGAACATCTCCGTCTTCTCCCCCTCGGTCGAGATTTTCGGATACGGCCGCATGCGCTGGCCCGCGTCCGAGCTGGACCTGGTCTTCCGCTCGCAGGCGGTCCGCCCGATCCCGTTCCTGTCGGACCTGATCGAGGGCATCCGCGACGAGCTGGTCACCACCCGCGTCACCGGGTCCCCGCCGGATATCGACATCGGCGCGTCGCAGTTCCGCGGCACCCGCGGGGTGGTCCGCTCCCTGCTGGGCGGGGAGGACTCCGACCAGCAGCGCCGCCTGCGTGAGATCGAGCGCCGGGCCAGGGCCGAGCACAGCCGGGCCAGGCTCGAGGCCCAGCGCGTCGCCAACACCCTCGACACCCCCGACGTGATCGGGAGTGTCATCGAGCCCGCCCAGCGCGGGTTCGCCAACATGGACGGGGGCGTGCTCGACGAGCCCACGCCCGTCGCGTCCGAGCCCACGGCGATCCCGATCGGCGAGGACTGACGCCTCAGTACTGGAAGTGCTTGATCTGCTCGCCCTTGGCGCCGATGTCGGTCATCGCCTCGATGCCGATCGCCAGGTGCTCCTGCACCCACTTTTTGGTGACGACGAAGTCCGACTCGTCGGTCTTCACCCCCTCGGGCGTGGTGGGCACGTCGGAGACGAGCAGCAGCGCGCCGCGCGCGATGCGGTTGTGGTGCCCGACGATGAACAGCGTCGCAGTCTCCATGTCGATCCCGATGCACGTCAGACGGCGCAGGCGACCCAGGAACTTCTTGTCGTGCTCCCAGACGCGCCGGTTGGTCGTGTACACGACGCCCGTGCGGTAGTCCAGGCCCCGCTCACGCATCTTCTCGGAGACAAACTTGTGCAGCTTGAAGCTGGGCAGCGCCGGGACCTCGGGCGGGAAGTAATCGTCGCTCGTGCCCTCGCCCCGGATCGCGGCGATGGGCAGGATGAAGTGCCCAAGCTCGCTCGACGACTTCAGCCCCCCGCACTTGCCCAGGAACAGCACGCCGTGCGGGTCACGCGCGCTGAGCAGGTCCATCACCGTCGCCGCGTTGGGCGAGCCGATCCCGAAGTTGATGATGCTCAGCCCGTCGCTGTTGGTCGCGGCCTGCATCGGGCGTCCCTCGCCGTGCAGGTCGCACCCGAACTGGTCGCAGAACGACTCGACGTAGTTGGAGAAGTTGGTCAGCAGGATGGAGTCGCCGAACTGGTTGACGTTCATCCCGGTGTAGCGGGGCAGCCAGTTCTTCGCGATCGTCAGCTTGTCGTCCATCTCGCTCCTCTGCTAGTGCTAGACCCCGAGCAGACTGAGCGTATCGCGATACTCCCCCTCCATCTCGCTCATCTCGCAGACCGACTCCCCCACGACCTCTCGCAGCAGCGCCAGGGCCCGCTTCTTGACCACCTGCACCGCCGCCGCGGCGTCCGCGGGCGCCCTGAACCCGCAGCGCGGCGCCAGCTCCACCAGCGCCGTCGGGCTTGACCCCCCCACCGCGGGCCGCAGCACCCGGTCCTCGAACGCCTCCCAGTGCCCCGGTTTGCCCGTCGATCGGTAGTGCGACTCGCACCGACGCATCGCCTCCTCCAGCTGAGCCACCGCCCAGCGCCGCTCGAACGCGTCCTTCTCATCTGCCGTTCCCGATGACCAGGCCTGCTCCTCGCGCTCGACCGCGTCCAGGGGGAGGCCTCGCCCCGCGCCCCGCGAACGCGCTCGCCGGTGCTGGTCGATCAAGTACCGCTTGAGAGCCGTCAGGATGAGGGTGCGCAGGCGACCCGCCTGCTGGTCCGCCCGGTCGAACAGATCGCGACCGATCACGACATCGGCAAAGAACGCCTGCGTCAGCTCCTGGGCCTCCTCCGCCCCCTTTCCCCTACGGCGCAGGTACGCGTAGACCGCGGGCCAGTACCGGCGCATCAGCTCCTCAGACGCCCGATCACGGCGTTCCCCGTCCCCGGAGAGATCTTGAATTAGGGTCCAGCAGGTGGTTTGGAATCGGTCATGCGAGCCTTCAAACGCCATCGAGCCCCCCAATCGACCGAGCGTACCTGATCATCCTCAGAACGCAAATCCCGGTATCAAACAATCACCGCACCTATCCCGGAACATTTCTACCGTAACTTGTCATAATGGGTCACAACCAATGAATCCTCATGCGGCAACCAACCTGGCCCATGCGCTGCTGGACGACCGGGGCAGCGACGCGATCCCGCACATCGAGGGCTACCGGGTCGAGCGTGAGCTCGGGCGCGGCGCGGGCGGGGTCGTGTACCGCGCCCACGCGCTGGCGAGCGACAAGCCCGTGGCCCTCAAGGTCTTTCACACCGACCGACGATCGCCCGAGCGGGTGGATCGCGCCTGGCGCGAGCTGGACATCCTCTCCTCCATCCGCTCGCCCAGCGTGCCGCACGTCCTCGACTACGGCGCCAACTCCGGGATGATGTACCTCGCCACAGAGCTCATCGAGGGCGCGGACCTGCTCACGCACACCAGCGAGGGGTCGCTCGACCGACGATCGCGGGTGGCGCTGCTCGCAATAGTCGCCGACGCCGCGCAGACGCTGCACGAGCACGGCATCATCCACCGCGACCTCAAGCCGTCCAACATCCTCGTCACCCCCAGCGGGGACCCGGTCATCATCGACCTGGGCATCGCGGGGCTCATCGAGTCGGACGTGATGCAGACACTCACCGCCGACGGCGCCCCGATCGGCACCCCCGCGTACATGGCCCCCGAGCAGGCCCGGGGCGATCGGGATGAGATCTCGACACGCTCGGACGTGTACGCCCTGGGCGCGATCGGGTACCTGCTGCTCACGGGCGACACGCCGCACGAGCTGGCGACA
>JAJDDH010000023.1 GCA_029260415.1 Phycisphaerales bacterium
CTGGCTCCAGGAGCTGCCCGACACCGCGTCCAAGGTCGTCTGGGACAACCCCGCGTACCTCAGCCCCGCGACCGCCAAGGCGCTGGGCGTGCTGCCCGAGCACACGTGGCAGGACGAGAACAACCCCTACACCAAGCAGCAGATGCCCCAGGCCCGGATGGCCACCCTCACCCTGGGCGGGCGACAGCTCGAGATGCCCGTCTGGATCCTGCCCGGCGTGCCCGACAACACCGTCGTGCTCCGCCTCGGGTACGGGCGGACCGACTCCGGTCACGTGGGCAGCCAGGTCGGCTTCAACACCTACGCCCTGCGGACCTCCGACTTGCCCGCGGGCGCTCTGGGCGCCACCATCGAGAAGGCCGGGGGCACGTACACCATCGCCAGCACCCAGAACCACTGGACCATGGGCGGGCGGGACACCATCCTCCGCTCGATCGACAAGAAGTGGTGGGACGAGCACGGCGACGCGCCCCCGAAGGTCGCGACCGACCACATCTACGGCGGCGAGGGCCAGCCCCTGCACCTGGCTGAGCAGCTGGGCGAGCTCGCGCACACGCCCCGCAACATCTCGATCTACGAGAACCCGCAGAACCAGTCCAAGGAAGACCCCGCGCCCGGCTCGGCCTTCTCCAAGGGACCGCAGTGGGGGATGACGATCGACACGAGCACCTGCTCGGGCTGCGGCGTCTGCACCGTCGCCTGCCAGAGCGAGAACAGCATCCCGATCGTGGGCAAGCGCGAGGTCGCCAAGGGGCGCGAGATGCAGTGGATCCGCGTGGACCGCTACTTCTCGGGCGACGACCTGAACAACCCCTCGGGCATGATGAACCAGCCCGTCGCGTGTGTGCACTGCGAGAACGCCCCCTGCGAGACCGTCTGCCCCGTCAACGCGACGATCCACGGCGCCGAGGGCACCAACGACATCGCCTACAACCGCTGCATCGGCACCCGCTACTGCGCCAACAACTGCCCCTACAAGGTCCGGCGCTTCAACTTCTTCGAGTGGGGCTGGAACAAGTACAACGGCCGCTTCTACGGCGAGGACCTGCTGGGCGACGCTCCCATCGATCAGAAGGACCTCAACAAGAACCTCATCCCGCCCCGCCTGCGCCAGAAGCTCGACGAGATCCAGCGCATGCAGCTCAACCCGGACGTCACCGTCCGCTCGCGTGGTGTGATGGAGAAGTGCACGTACTGCATCCAGCGCGTCAACGAGGCCCGCTCGGACGTCAAGGTCAAGAACATCTGGCAGCGCGGCCAGAACACCGAGATGGGCCCCGACTACCAGGCCCCCATCCCCGACGGCTTCTTCCAGGTCGCCTGCCAGCAGGCCTGCCCGTCGAACTCGATCGTGTTCGGCGACATCCTCGACCCGACCAGCAACGTCAGCCGATGGCGCGACAACCAGCGTTCCTACATGGTCCTTGGCTACCTCGACACCCGCCCCCGCACCACCCACCTGATGCGCGTCGACAACCCCAACGAGACGCTGCTGGCCCACCTCGACCCCGAGGGCTACGAGGCCCGCATCGCCCACGACCCGCTGAGCCACGGCTCCGGGCACGGCTCCGGACACGACGGGGGCGTCGGCGACGGGCACGGCGAAGACCACTCGGACGAACACGGCGCCGACGAGCACGGCGGCGCGCACGGCTTCTTCTATGACACCAACCGGTCCAGCGATCGCGGCTACGCCCTGAGCCTCCGCGTCCTCGGCGCCGCAACCGGAGTCCACGCATGAGCTCCATCCACCCCGACAAGGTGACGGCCGAACGCCTCGCCGGGCTTCGCGAAGCCGCACACACTCCCGGGCGCGACGATGGCCCCAACCTGGGCGACGGCTCGCTCGTCGAAGACCCCGCCGTCCGACCCCCGCTGGTCCTCTCCGACCGCACGCACGGCGAGGTCACGCAGATCGTCTGCGGCTACGCCGAGGACCCGCCCCCGAAGTGGGGGTTCATCGCGATCACCATCAGCTCGATGGTCGCCGCGGTCGGCACGGGCATGATCCTGTACCTGATCATCACGGGCGTGGGCGTCTGGGGCCTGAACAACCAGGTGGACTGGGCCTGGGACATCACCAACTTCGTGTTCTGGATCGGTATCGGGCACGCCGGAACGCTGATCTCCGCGATCCTCTGTCTGCTCAAGCAGAAGTGGAGGACCGCGGTCAACCGCTCGGCAGAGGCGATGACGATCTTCGCCGTCATCTGCGCCGGCATTTTCCCCGGGATTCACGTCGGGCGTGTCTGGTTTGCCTGGATGCTCTTCCCGATCCCCAACTCCAACGCGATCTGGCCCAACTTCCGGTCGCCGCTGCTGTGGGACGTCTTCGCGGTCTCGACCTACGCGACCGTCTCGCTGCTGTTCTGGTACATGGGCATGATCCCCGACGTCGCGACGCTGCGAGACCGGGCGGACCGCCGCCTGCGTCTGGGCGTGTCCAAGGCGTTCATGGTCGCGCTGCCGGGCGGTCGCGAGGTGCAGCTCCCGCTGCCCAAGCCCGACACGCTCCGGGCGTACATCTACGGGCTGATGTCGCTGGGCTGGCGGTTCTCCAGCCGCCACTGGCACCGCTACGAGGCGGCCTACCTGGTCCTGGCGGGCATCTCCACGCCGCTGGTGCTCTCGGTGCACTCGATCGTGTCGTTCGACTTTGCGACCTCGGTCTTGCCCGGCTGGCACACCACGATCTTCCCGCCCTACTTCGTCGCGGGCGCCATCTTCGGCGGCTTCGCGATGGTCCTCTTCCTGCTCATCCCGCTCCGGGCCCTGCTGCCCAACTTCAAGGACCTGCTGACGATCCGCCATATCGAGAACATGGCCAAGATCATCCTGGTCACGGGCATGATGGTGGGCTTCGCCTACTCGATGGAGTTTTTCATCGCCTGGTACGGCGCCAACAAGTTCGAGTTTGAGGCCTTCGCCAACAACCGCGTCAACCCCCGCGTCGCCCCCTACTGGTGGGCGTACTGGACGATGATCGGCTGCAACGTACTCTCGCCCCAGGTCTTCTGGTTCAAGAAGATCAGGCAGAACCCGTGGGCGGTCTGGGTCGTCGCGATATTCGTGACCGTGGGCATGTGGTTCGAGCGCTTCGTGATCATCGTCACGTCGCTGCACCGCGCGTTCCTGCCGGGCGAGTGGGGCATGTTCTACCCCACGTGGGTGGACATCCTCACGTTCGTCGGCTCGTGCGGCATCTTCCTGACGCTGTTCCTGCTCTTCGTCAAGTTCCTGCCAGTCTTCGCGATGGCGGAGCTCAAGGCCGTGATGCCCGACGCGGACACCCACCCGCACGACGACGATCACGGGGAGGACCACTGACATGCCCGAGCTTCCCAAGATCCCCAGCGTCAGCGAAATGATGGCGATCGCCAGCGACTACATGCCCTTCATCCCCAGGCCCGCGCCCAAGTATGTCTCGGAGT
>JAJDDH010000024.1 GCA_029260415.1 Phycisphaerales bacterium
GCCGCTGCTGGACCGGCGCGTCATCGAGTGGGGTCTGTCGCGTCCGCCGGTCGAGGGCGAGCCGCCCAAGGCGCCGCTGCGCGAGTTCCTGCGCCGGCGCGTACCGCAGCGAACGCTCGAACGCCCCAAGCAGGGCTTCAGCCTGCGCCTGGGCGATCCGCAGGTCTGGCTCAAGCACGCGGACCGACTCCATGAGCACGCGTTCATGCGCACGGCACTGTCCCCATCGTGGACGGACGCGTGCGCACCCGGAACCAACTACGCTCACGCGCGGGCCTACGCGATGACCTTCCTCGCCCGCTGGGCGGAGGCGCACGACGCATGCTGATCTGTGTGATCTCCGAACTCCAGCTGGGCAGCCCGCGGGCGCACGCGATCAACGTGATCAAGACCGCCGGCGGGTTCGAGCGCCTGGGGCACGACGTGGTCGTGCTGTGCCGGGCGCCCGCGGACGGGCGCTCACCCGAGGACGCCGCGGCGGACTACGCCGAGCACCGCCTCCGCTTCGCCTTCGCCCCCCCGGGGCTGCGCGAGGCGGACGACCCGGGCGAGTCGTTCGGCATCTGGGCCTCGCGCGTCGCGTCGTCGCTCAAGCCCGACCTGATCTACGCGCGGAACTTCTGGGCGCCGTTGATCTGCGCCGAACGGGGCATGCCCAGCGTGCTCGAGACCCACGCGTACGCGGGCGACGAGAACCCGCTGCTGCTGGCCTGCCTCAAGGCCGCGGTCGGCCCGCCCGTCTCCACCCTCAGCGTGGTGACCATCTCCGAGCGCCTGCGCAGCTACTACACCGCCTGCGGCGCTAGCCCTAACCGCGTCAGCGTCGTTCCCGACGGCGTGGACGTGGACCTGTTCACCCCCCCGCCCGGGACCCCGCGGGGCGACGGCCCGGTGACGTACGCCGGGCACATGTACGAGTACAAGGGCTTGCCCACGATCCTCGAGGCCGCCCGGGAGCTGCCGCACGTGCCGTTCGATCTGGTGGGTGGATTGCCAGACGACCTGCGGCGCCTGCGGCGCCAGGCACAGTCGATGCGGCTCGACAACGTCACCCTGCGCGGGCGCGTGCCCCACGCGCAGGTCCCGCCCACGCTCTGGGAGGCCTCCGCGCTCCTGCTGCCCCCCTCGGCCCTCGAGGCGAGCAAGGACTGGACCAGCCCCGTCAAGCTCGGCGAATACCTCGCCGCGGGCCCCCCCATCGTCGCGTCGGACATCCCCGCGCTGCGCGACTGGGTGGACGAGCGCGTGGTCCGCTGGTTCGAGCCCGACTTGGCGCGCTCGCTGGCGGACACGATCGAGCGGGCGCTCGCGGAGACCGCCGTGCAGCGCGGGCAGCGCCGGGAACTGGGCGATCGCCTCGCCCAGCGCTTCAGCTACCCCAACCGGGCGCGGGCGATCCTCCGCGCCGCGCGCCTTGACCTGGGGATGGACGAGCAGCTGGCCCGCACGGCGTAACCGCCCATCAGGCCACCGCCCGCACGCGGGAGCCCAATCGCTGCTCGACAAGCTCCACCCGGCGGACGACCCGGTCCGAAACGACGATCTCTTTCTCGTCGGCGTGGTACACCTCGCGGCAGCACACCCGCACCGCGACCAGCGGCTGATCGAACATGTACCGTTCACGAGGACGGGCGAACCAGAAATGGATCGGCGCCCGGAGCCCAAACCCTGGCCTTCGCGTCCGCCCGTGCTCGTTGGTGTGCGCGAAGTACGCCCGGAGGAACGCGTCGAACGCCTGCGCAGCGGGCGGGTCCAGGCGGGCAACGCCGTGGCGCTCGCGGACCGCCTCGATCGCGCCCGGGTCCCCGTCCGACGCGAGCAGTTCGTCGAACAGGCGCTCGGGCGCCGCTCCCGTCCCTCGGATGGTGCCGCAGGTGCCGACCAGTGAGGGCCTGGGATCCACGAAGCCAAACCGACCCTGCCCGAACGCGAGCTCGTAGGGCCCCATGTCACCGCGCGCGATCTCGCGGGCGACGCCGTCGGCGCCCTCGCCCTCGAGCCGGAAGACGCTCGCGAAGGGCGCGTCGAGCCAGCCCAGGCCGGGCCAGCACGCGTTGATGCGCGGCGCCGCGACGAGCACGCCCGCCGTCATCAGCAGGGGCCCGAACCCGAATGCCCGCGCCGATACCTCGGGCGGGAGCAGCAGCACCGCCCCGATCAACGCCGCGTTGGTCAGGACCCACCGCCAGAAGCAGATCCCGCTGCCCAGCAGGATCCCGATGTGCATCGCGATGGTCCCCGCGAGCAGCACGATCGCGACACCCGGGTCGGCGAGCATGAGCACCGCGCCAAGCTCGATCACGATCGTCAACACCTGCATGGGGACGCTCAGGGCACGCGCCACGCGCGACAAACGCAGGACACGCTCCTCGCCCAGGAACCCGAGCCAGCCGTGATGCCAGGTCGTGCGCAGCAGGAAATCGAGCCTGTTCTTCGCGGGCCAGACCCAGGGGCCACGCCCGATCGCCAGCTTGGCGAGAGCCGCGTAGAAGTAGTGCGCCGCGAGCAGCGCCACCGCCGCGACGAGAAAGATCCAGGCCGGCGCGCCGAGCAGGATCTGCAGCGGGAGAAAGGCCGCGAAGAGCACCACCAGATCGTGCGGCCCCTCACCGTCCTGGCCCGACAGCGGGACCGACGCGGGGCGCCGGCTCTGGGCCTCGAGCCCGTCGGCGACCAGCAACAGCGCCGGGATGCACGCGGGGTGCAGCGCACAGCCAACGCCCAGCGCGGCGCACAGCGCCCGGTCCAGCGTGTACCGCTGACCAAAGTACGGGTTGAACGCGATCGTCGAGGCGGACCACGCGACAATCCCCGCGGCGACTGACACCACCAGGCGTGTCGCCCCGCCGTCCCCCATCACGCCCCAGGGCGCCCAGACCAGGGCCAACGCTGAAGGGATGAGCACCGCGGCGCTCAGACGCCTGAACTTCGGGCGCCTGAGCCCAGCGAGCAGCACGCTCGGCTCCCGGTACACCCAGTCGGAATGGCAGGCGTACCGCAGCAGACCCCGGCGCAGCAGACCCATGAGCGCCAGCAGGGCCGCGAGATGGAGCCAATGCCACAGTTCAAACACCATCGGTCGGGCCTCCGCCCGAGTATCGGCGACTCCCGCGCCGACTGTGCAGATCCGCCCTTCCCGACCGATGATCCGTCCGTGCCATCCGCCGCGCTGCTCATCCTGCCCCAGGGACTGACCGTCACGGGCGTCACCACCTGGGCCCTACGCCTTGGCGGCGCTCTGGCCCGCGCCGGGCGCCCTGTCGGTGTCATCGCGCACGGATCGGCCCCCGGGCACCGGGTGCTCGGCGCCGCCATCCCCGCCGGCGTGCGCCTCTTCCGCGACGACTCGCTGCCCGAGATCGGCTCCACGAAGGGCGACCTCACCCCGTTCTGCTCGTTCTACCAAGACGCGATCGACCGGATCAGCCCCGAGCACCCCGTCGCCCTCGTCCCCACGCGCCACGGCGACTGCTTCGGCGCCTGCGCCGCGCTCGCCCGCGAGATCCCGGGCCGCGTCCGTGTCCTCGGCTGGCAGCACCTGGACTCCTCGTACGAAAACGCGGTCCTCGCCCGGTACGAGCCCTGCTTCGCCCGCATGACCGGGGTGAGCGAGCACATCGCGGGCCTGCTCCGATCTCGGTTCCCCGAGCGGGCAGGCGACATCCGCGCGGTCGCCAACGGGATCGACGCGCCCAGCGACCCGCCGCAGCGCCGCCCGCTCCCGGGCCGCCCGCTGGAGCTGATCTTCACCGGGCGCCTGGAGCACGAGCAGAAGCGTGTGCTTGCGCTCGTGGAGATGTCGCGCCGCCTGACCGGGCTCAACGTCGCGCACCGCCTCACACTCGTGGGCGACGGACCGGCGCTCACGCGCCTCGAAGCGATCGCCGAGGCCTCGCCCGCGCTGCGCGTGATCCCGGGCGTCGGGCCCGACGCGATCACCCCGCTGCTCGACGAGAGCGACGTCTTCCTGCTCGCCTCACGGCAGGAGGGCATGAGCATCTCGCTGCTCGAGGCCATGGCCCGCGGGTGCGCCCCGGTCATCACCCGCACCGCCTCGGGCGCGCCAGAGGTCATCGACTCGCCCGCGTGCGGGCGCCTCAACGACTTCGACGAGCACACGAGCGACGACCCGCTCGCCCCGCGCCTCGCCGATGAGATCCGAGCCGGGCAGCGTGACGGCGTGCACGTGATCGGGCGCCGCGCCTGGCGGCGCGTGCGCGATCACCTCTCGCTCGAAGCCCAGGCGACCCGCGCGGGCGCGCTCATCGACGAAGCGCTTCACTCGCCCCCCCGGGCCTGGCCCGCGAAGCTCGACCCCGCGTTCGCGACGGGCGCCCCGGGGAGCGGGACGGTCCCCGCCGACGCGCCCGAACGGCTCCGCCATGTGCTCGAGCAGCTCGGTCGCAACCGCATCCTCATCCACGGCGCCGGCGCGCACACCCTGGCGCTGCGTGACGCGATCGGCGCGTCGGGCTCGGTCATCGCCATCAGCGACGACAACCCCGAGCTGGCCGGCAGGCGCGTGCTGGGCCTGCCCGTGGTCGAGCCCAAGAACGCGGGCGCAACCGGGGCGACGGACGTGGTGATCAGCTCCTGGCTGCACGAAGAAGCGATCTGGTCGCGCCGCGAGGTCTTCGAGCGCCAGGGCCTGCGTGTGCACAGGCTTTACACGGGTTGAACACACGCCCGGGCCGCATCGAGATGACCCCGCCGCCAGTGCCAGCGCTTGAGCGCCAGATGGTGCTCGTACAGCGCCGGGACAAGCGATTCGGGCGCCGCGGCCGCGGGCATGTCGCCCCACGAGCGGAACGTCTCGCGCAAGCGCTCACACCCGGCGCGCTCCCGCTCGACGTACTGCGCCGAGTATTCGATCTCGCGCTCGTCGGTGATGTCGCGCCCGAACAGCTCCGCCGCGCACGCGGGGTTGGCGATCGCCAGCGCCCACGCGTCGCGCCCGAGCGACGCCTCGCGCTCGAGATAGGCATCGGGCTCGTACCAGTGCTCGTGGGTGACCGACGCGCCCGGGCGGTAGAGCACGGGCGAGCCAAACCGCTCGCGCAGGCGCCAGGCCAGCTCGATGTCCTCGTACGCGGCGCCGGGCAGCGACTCGCAGAACCCCCCCACCTCGCGGACCAGGCTCGTCGCGACCGACAGGTTCAGCGTCCACGCGTGCCTGAACCCCCAGTCGCGATCGGGGTCCGCGTCGTCCATCCGGTCATAGAAGAACACCATCGACGTCTCGCGGATCAGGCGGTCGAACAGGCGGTCGGGCCGCTCGTCGGTCTGGCGGACCGCGAACGGGGCGCTGCCCAGGACCATCGCGCCCGGGTTCTCGCGCTGGGCTTGCCTGTGCGTCGCGAGCAGGTCGGGCGCGGGAACCACGTCATCGTTGAGCAGCAGCAGGGTCTCACCCCGGGCCAGGTCGATGATCCGATTGCGTGTCGCCGCGGGGCCCGCGTGCTCGCCCTGGCTGATGCGTAGGTCCAGCCCGCCCGAGACCCGGTCCAGGGCCTGGCGCTCCCCCCGGTCCGGGCCGTCGATCCCGACGATGACCTCGACGCCCGCGTCGGGCCCGAGCTGCCCCGCCAGGGCCCGCACGCATCGTGAAACGCCCTGAGCACGGGCGAAGGTGGGGATGAGAACGCTCAGATCCATGCCCAAGAGCATCGGCCGATCGGTGTCTCGGGCAGGAGTCCGACCCCCGGAGGACCGATAGCGATCCCGTCACCTCTTGCCCGAGGAGCCCGAGCCATGCCCAACGCCCCCACGATCAACCGCCGCCAGACCCAGCGGTTCGACGCCACGCTCGAGTGCAAGGTCCTGCGTCCGTGGACGACGAGCTACCTTGCCGCCCGGACGGCGGACATCAGCGAGACGGGCGCCCTGCTCGTCATCGAGGCCGGCTCGCCCCTGCGCGTGGGCGAGGAGGTCGAGATCGGGCTCTCCTGGTCGGGCGAGGCGCTGATCGTCGCCGAGCGGATGATCCGGGGGACCGTGGTCCGCGCGGGCGGGTCCGACCTGCGGATGCAGCCCGTCGCGGTGGAGTTCGAGTGCGCCCAGACGCGCGTGCGATCGCTCAAGGCCGCCGCGTAGACGCCCCCAGCAACCGATGAGATTCGATCAAGGCTCGCGGGCTCAGGACGAGACGCCGCTCATGTGCCCGTTGCGCGAGGCGAGGGTCCCGTTGGAGATGCCCGCGGGCACAGTGACCTCAAGATCGGCATGGGCGCGGTCCAAGGCCTCGAGGGCCTCACGCATGCGCCGACCGACCTTGAACTTGGCGGTATGACGCGCCGGGACGACGACCCGCTCGAGGGTCTTGGGGTTCTGGGCGGTCCGCTCGGCCCGCTCGCGGACCTCGAAGACGCCGAAGTCACGGAACTCGAGGCGGTTGCCCTCGCCGAGTTCCTCGATCACGTGGTCCAGGAACAGCTGGACGGTCTTCTTGACATCGACCCGCTTCTGCCCGGTCTCGTCGGCGATGCGGTCGATGAGGCTCTTCTTCGTGATGGTCTTCATTTCCCCGCGCCTCTTTCTCTCTGGCTCGCCGACCGACACACCCACGCCAGCCCCGACCCGCGTTGTCCACCCGCGTCCCACCAGGGCGGAACACGATTCTCCCCCCGCCATCGCTCCGGGTCGATTGCTCTGCCCGATCTGGCCGTCGATTCCCCCCACCAGAGTTCCCGCCGGGACTTGAAGTATGGCAGGACCGCCCCTGCGGGTCAACGCCCCGGACGGGCGAGCAGGGGCGATCACCGCCGGAAGTTCTTTCTGGACCCGTCCCAGGATCCCCAGGCCCCCCCAATGATCGATCATGCCCCCCCCCGACCAGCACGAGCACGAGGGCGGCGTGGAGATCGCCCCGGGCGTCCGCGTCCCCGACAGCGCCCTCCGCTACGAGGCCTCGCGCTCCTCGGGCCCGGGCGGGCAGAACGTCAACAAGCGGGCGACACGCATGCAGCTGCGCGTCAGCGTCGCGGACCTGCCCATCCCCGAGGGCGCCCGGGCGCGCCTCCGCGCCCTGGCCGGCTCGCAGATCGTGGGCGACGACGAGCTGCTCATCGCCTCCGACGAGAAACGAACCCAGCTCGCCAACCGGCGCGCGTGCGCCGACCGCCTGCGCGAGCTGATCGTCCGCGCGCTCGTCCGCCCCAAGCGGCGCGTCGCCACCCGCCCGACCCGCGGCGGTATCGAGCGCCGACTCCAGGAAAAACGCGAGCAGTCCGACCGCAAGCGCCGCAGGCGCTGGGACCGCGACAGCTAGGCTCACACGATGCCCGATGACGCGCCGCTCATCCTCGCGATCGAAACGAGCAACCCCAGCATGGGCGCGCCCAGCGTCGCGCTGGGTCTGCGGACCGACGCGGGCGTGCAGACCCTCGAGACCGAGACGCTCGCCGCGAGCGTGCGCCACAGC
>JAJDDH010000025.1 GCA_029260415.1 Phycisphaerales bacterium
TCGCAAGAAGGCCACTCGCAAGAAGGCCACCCGCAAGAAGGCCACCCGCAAGAAGGCCACCCGCAAGAAGGCCACCCGCAAGAAGGCCACCCGCAAGAAGGCCACCCGCAAGAAGGCCACTCGCAAGAAGGCCACCCGCAAGAAGGCGAAGAGGGCCGCTCGCCGCTAAGGCGGTGGCGACTTATCTCCGGTCGGGTCCACGGACCCGTCACCAGAACATCGTTGCATGACGGGGCCGGCTCAGAGCCGGCCCCGTGCCCTTTTTGCAGGGGTTCACGCGGCTCCCGCTTGCCTGAACATCGCGGGGCGCCCAGAGTTCATGGTGAGCAACGACACGGACCATCCAGCGATCGAGCGGGCGCAGCGGACGCTGCGCCAGTACCGGGCAGGCGCCCTGGACAGCGACGGCAGCGTCCAGCGCCGACGCTTCATCATTGACCCCAGCGACGGCGCGCTCGTGCTCGAGCTGACGCTCGACGAGCTCGACGCGGCCCAGTCGGTGCTGCATGTTCCCGATGAGGAGCTGCCCGGCGCCGCGGACACCTCGCTGCAGCTCCTGCTCTCGCTCGAGGAGATCGACCCCGACCGCGCGTTCGTGTGCGACCGGTTCGTCGCGGCCCACGGGCGGCGCTCGCTGGGGCGCTGGGCGCGGGCGACGATCGAGACCGGACGGATCAGCGACAGCGTGATGCCGGGCGAGGACCTGATGGCGCCCAACCCGATCCGCGACCTCGAGGGGGCGCTGCTCAAGCGCCTCAACGCGGACCGCCACGCCCTGGGGCGGGCGGTGCTGGCGCTCACGGGCGTCGATGTGAGCGAGCCGCTGGCGGTCGCGTGCGACCCCTTCGGGTTTGACGCCCGGGGCGGGGTGGGCGTGATCCGGGTCGAGTTTGCGTCGCCCGCGGGCGACGCGGACGAGGCCCAGCGCGTTATCGGCGAGCTGCTCGGGCAACCAGCCCCATGAGCCCGCGGCGCGAGGCGCACGCCCACATCGCCCAGCACGGGCGGGCGATGTCGATGGTCGATCTGGGCGAGTGCGCCTCGAGCGATGAGATGCTGGTGCGTCTGGCCGAGCGGGCGGGCGCGATGGACGCGGGCGATCAGCCCGGCTGGGTCCTGGCCCACGCGGCAAGACCCGAGGCCTGGGACGAGCCCGACTGGCCTGCGCTCGACGAGCTGGATCAGGCGACGGGCGATCGCCCGTGCCTGGCGTGGTGCTTCGATTACCACGCGCTGATGGTCAACAGCGCCGCGCTCGGGGCGATCGGGCTGGGCGTGGGTGCGCCCAACCCTGAGGGCGGGATCATCCAGCGGGGCGCGGACGGGCGCCCGACCGGGCTGCTGCTCGAGAACGCCGCGGGGATTGCCTGGGCTCGGGTCCCCGAGCCCAGCGCCGAGCAGCGCCGCGAGCACGTCCGCGCCGCCCTGGACGATCTGGCCCGGCTCGGATTCACGCAGGTGCACGACCTCAAGAGCCAGAGCTGGCTCGGGCCGGTGCTCGCGGCGCTTGACGATGCGGGCGAGCTGGCGTGCGAGGTGCGCCTGCACCCGCTGGTCGAGGACCTGGCTCATGTGCACGCGGGGCGCGGCGCGTGGGAGCGAGACGCCATCCGCCTCGCGGGGGGCAAGATTTTCACCGACGGCACCCTCAACTCCCGCACCGCCTGGATGCTCGCCCCCTACAGCGATCCGATCCCCGACCACCCGATGGGCACGCCCATGATGACGCCCGGGCGGATCGAGGACGCGATCCGGGCCTGCGACGCGCTGGGCCTGCCCCTCGCGGCCCACGCGATCGGCGACGGCGCGGTCCGCGCGGTGCTCGACGCGATCGAACGCGTCCGCCCCGGCGCGCCCCTGCAGCGCATCGAGCACGCGGAGCTGATCGACGAGGCGGACGTCCCGCGCTTCGCGCAGCTGGGCGTGGTCTGCTCGGTCCAGCCCTGCCACCTGCTGGCGGACATCGAGGCGCTCACCCGCCTGCTCCCCCACCGCCTGGAGCGGGTGCTGCCGCTGCGGGAGCTGATCGACTCGGGGTGTCAGCCGGGCGGGCTGCTGTGGTTCGGGTCCGACACGCCCATCGTGCGACCGGACGCGGAGGACTCGATCCAGGTCGCGACGCAGCGCCGGCGGGCGGGGATGGACGCGTCCAGCGCGATCGCGCCCGAGCAGGCGATCACGCCCGAGCAGGCGTGGGCCTGCTTCAGGCCCTGATCGTCAGCAGCAGGCTTCTGGCGTCCGAACCCGTCGGAGACGCTCGGGGCTTGAAAAACCCCCGGCATTGCCGCTCGTATAATGAAGCAGCCCACCCAGGTGGGAAGCCGCAAAGGAGGCGGACCATGCGCAAGGACATCAGCTACAACAACATCATCGACGGCGCCGACTTCGACCGGGCCCAGGCCTGCGCTGACGCCGCCGCGGATCTCTCGGCCGACCAGATCGTCACCGAGGGCTTCTACATCACCCAGCTCTACGACCGCTACTCCGCGGAGAACCACGCGGTGTGGAAGGAGATGTACGAGAAGCGCTGGGAGGTCCTCAGCGAGCAGGCCTCCAACACGTTCATCGACGGGCTCAAGGCGATCCGCCTGATCGCCGACCGCGTCCCGCTGCTCTTCGGCGAGATGCCCGACCCTAACGACCCGACCAAAGCCGTCAAGGGCATCAACGAGTACCTCCGCCCGCTGACGGGCTGGCAGAGCCGCGGCGTGCCCGGGTACCTGCCCGCCAAGGCGTTCTTCGCCTGCCTGGCCAACCGGGAGTTCCCGACGACGGTCATCATCCGCCCACGCGAGAAAATGGACTACCTGCCCGAGCCGGACATCTTCCACGATGTCTTCGGGCACGTCCCGCTGCACGCGGACCCGGTCTTCGCCGACTTCCTGCAGACCTACGGCAAGGCCGCGCTGCACACCGACGACCCCGTCCACATCGAACGCCTCGCCAGGCTGTTCTGGTTCACCGTCGAGTTCGGGCTCATCAAGGAGGACGGGCGGCTGAAGATTTATGGCTCGGGCCTGGTCTCGAGCCACGGCGAGGCCAAGCACTCGCTCTGCGCTCCCGACGGCACGGGCGAGGGCAGGGTCGAGCGCCGCCCCTTCGACATGGAGCGCGTCTGCGAGACGACCTTCGAGATCGACAAGTACCAGCCGATCCTGTACGTGCTCGAGAGCTTCGAGCAGCTGCGCGATGCGATGAACAAGTATGCCGAGCGGGTGCTCGACGAGGCGAAGGCGACGGTGTGAGCGGTCTCCTCAGGGCCTTGCGCCCGGATGGGTACGTGATGCAACGAGCGATGACCACCGGGGTGCTCGCCGCGGCGTGTGCCGGGCTTCTGTCCTGCGCGACGGAGCGATCCGTGGCCCCGCCCGACGCGGTCTCGGTCCGGACCGCCCTGCGCCAGCC
>JAJDDH010000026.1 GCA_029260415.1 Phycisphaerales bacterium
AGACCTTGACGATAGATACCATTACAATCAAGACCAATACCTAAGTTGCCACGCAAACCGGCAGCGGTATAACAGTTCATAAAGTCACCATAAGATGAACCAGTCGTGTTAGAAGTACCACCACTTTGAATAACTACACCATTACCACGGAAAACAGGTGAGATAGAAGACCATAAGGTCAAAGAAGGATCTTCTAATACAGCGATGTTATCCGTAGGCATGCTTTGTAGACCCAAGGTAACTTTACCAAAAGAACCAGCAACATTAACACTGTGTCCTAAGGCATTCAAAATGTCTCCATTTCGAGAATCAAACGAACCTAAAGTACCCGTTGTACTAGTTCCAAAACCCAAGTTAGAACCGTTTAAAATTTCAATGATTACTTCAAAACCAGCCGTCAATCCGCTGTTTGGAAGATCGGTAGAGCCTGCTAATGTAATACGAGAACCAAGAGTATTACCATTATCAGCTACAGATGTGATATCGCTACCAACACCATCATCAGCGTAAGTCATGCCTTGGTTGATCCAACCTGACATACCCCAGTTGCCGTCAGCGGCTGCTTGTGAGAGAGGAAGCATCGCGGTTAATGCGATAAGACCAGCTCCTTTTAATAGTTTAGTTTTATTCACTTTGTATATCCTCCTTATAGGAATACATAATTATTATCTCTAGAGATTTAAATTTTACTACTCTAGTCTCGCTCCCCTTTTAACTTCTGGTTTTACAAGTCTAAAGAGTTAAATTAAGTCTTTGTTATAAGACAGTGGAAAAATACTACATATTTCTGTGTGTTGCAATTATTTTTTTGCATTTAAACAACATTTTCTAAAAACCAAATAATTTGTTGCAAAAACACAACTATCATACTAAATACATAATAGATTCAACACTTAGAAGAATTTTATTGATACTGCTATGAAGCACATTATTTTCCTATGCAAGTGACTTTGTTATATTAAAACAACAAACCTAAACAATAGCTTTATTTTCAACAACTTAAGTCTAGCAATTACCCGCCGCCGCGTTGATAACTTCGGTCAAACTGTAAAACAAATCGTTCAATATCTTGCGAATTTATGTCTGTATATATAAAGACTACATCCAATACGGGTATGGCTAATGACGCAATTTTACGTTCGCGTTCAACACCTAGCTTTATTTGTATATTGCCACCGCAGTATTGGAATTTGATAAGCCGATCTACGACTTCATAATCAATATTTTTAAGGGCAATAGGTAATAATCGAAAAAATTCTTTATAAGAAATACCCATTTCCCGTTCATGACGTTCGATCATTAGATATAGAAAAGAAAGATATATTAACCGCCAGCTACTGGCGGCCAAACTGCAAGCGTGTCACCGTCTTTGAAGTTTGGCTTATTCCTTTCTGACGAATCAAGGTAAACGCCGTTCAATAAGACAAGGTGAGCAGATTCTTCTGGCACATTAAACCTATCCAAAATCGAAAAGGCTGTTTCAGATGACGACACCACGAGTTTTGTAGAATGTTTTTCCGAATCTTTTGGTAGATACTTAATGAGACCAGCATAAAGCTTTAATGTGATTTCCATTATTTATCTACAATACTTTAGAGTTATGACCTATTGCTTGAGTGTTTGCGAGATAGGCTTCCATAATACGTGTTGGATCTTTAATTAAATGTTCTTTCCACTTTCCTAGTTTAACTTTGGTCTGAATTAGACCACGTAACACACCAACATGCTGGGTTAAACCTAGTGCTTGTGCGCCTACCAACACATCATCTTGAAATTGCAGACTAATATATCGATATTTTTCTTCATCGCAAAGTTCTACCGAATCGCCACCGGCTACTCCCATCCAAAGACCATATGAACTTGAAATTAGTCCCATAGAGTCCAGTACGTTCATATTAACACTACCTTGATGAACCGTATCCCTACCCAACATATTCATTGCTGCTATACGCCCATGATCTGCCGCAGTAGGTTGAATAGCCTGAACACTGTATTCGCCCGTTGAAAAATCCTTACCTTGGCAAACATCACCAGCTGCGTAAATGTGTTCATGATTTGTTCGAAGTCGATCATTCACCAGTATGCCTTGGTCTATTTCGATACCGCTGCCTTCTAAAAATTGCGTATTTGAACGAACACCAGTAGCAGAAATCACAACATCCGCCTTGAGCGTATCACCGTTATCCAGATTAACCTTTAATCCTTTACCAAGTAGCCCCGCTTTTTCAATCGATTCAATCTTCGTTGAGGTAAATACATTCACGCCCTTTTCCTGACACCATTTCTTGATAAGTCCCCCAGAAGTTTCATTCATCATTCTGGGTACCATCCTGTCTTCCATCTCAACAACAGTCAGATTAACACCGCGTAGAGCAAGCGCTTCAAGAACAATACAACCAATAAAACCTGCACCCATCAAAACCACGTTCGAGCCTTTTTTCGCCTTGGTAGCAATATTTCGTCCATCTTTAAGTGTCCAGCAGGAATGGACATTGGGTAAATCTATACCTGGAATAGGTGGACTAATAGGATGCGATCCTGTTGCTATCAATAATTTATCAAAGGAGACCTCACTATTATTTTCTAGCGTCAACATATTACTATTTGTGTTAATAGTGCTGACCCTGTCTTGGATAAGCTCTATACCATTATCGGAATAATGTGTTGCTGTTTTTCTAAGAAAAGTACCTTCTTCTTTAATTTTATCATTCAAATAATATGGCAAGGCCATACGTGAATATGGCTGCTCTTTTTCTTCACCGATGATTAAAACAGATGATGATGGTTCGGTTTTACGTAAAGTCTCGGCTGCTAAAACGCCAGCAGGCCCGGCACCAATGATGACATGATTCATGTACTAATCTCCTCCGCAAAATCTATTTTTGTAATAAACCCACTTATGTTGCCATATTAACAGGCATCGAAACTTATGAATTTAATTAATTATTATTAATGCCGAAATATCTGAGGGAACTCTGAGCAAGCATGTATTACCTGCTACACAAGCCTCTTGTTCAACTTAAAGAATTATTCAACTAGCACTAAATTTAGGAGAATACTCCTGCATTGTGGCCAAGAGATTGAGTTTTCGCAAGATAAGCATTCATGAACTGGCTAGGATCGTCTATTAACTTTTCTTTCCAGTTTCCTAATTTTACTTGTGATTGTATAAGACCACGCACTACACCAACATGATCTGTATGACCCAGTGTTAAAGCGCCAATCAAACGGTCTCCGTCAAACTGCAGATTGATATATTTATAATTTTCTTCATCTAATAGCTCTGCCGAATCACCGCCTTCAATACCTTGCCATCTACCAAAAGAACCCGAAATCAAACCCATCGTGTCCAATACATTCATTAATATGCTGCCCTGAAATTTAGATTTACGGCCCATCATATTTAATGCTGCAGTACGCCCATGGTCAGCTGCTGTTGGTTGTATAATATGTACGGATTGCTCACCCGTTGAAAAATCAAATCCTTGAGCAGCATCTCCTGCTGCATAGATATTTGGAATATTAGTACGCAGATATTCGTCTATGAGTATACCGTTATCTATTTCAATTCCGCTCCCTTCTAAGAATTCAACATTCGGCTGAACGCCAGTTGCCACAATAATCAGGTCGGGGTTCATCTTTCCACCCGTGTTAAAAGTCACATCGAGTTCACCGGCAGCATTGCAATCAGCGCCTTCTATAGTCGTCTCGGTCAGTACATTCAGTCCTTCTTTTTGACACCAACGCTTAACCATTGCACTCGCGGTAGGATTCATCATGCTCCGAACCATTTGTTTACCACGAACTATGGTCGTTAAATTTGTACCACGCGATATAAGTGCATTCATGATAATACATGCGACAAAACCCGCACCAACAAGCAATACGTCATCACCCTTATTGGCAAACTCCATAATTTTTCGTGCATCTTCCAAGGTCCAACATGTCTGTATCCTTGGAGAATTGAGATCGTCAAGGTTTGAGCTATAGGGTCGTGATCCGGTAGCGATTAAAAGCTGATCGTAATCAACTGATTCTCCATTATGCAGTGTAAGAGAATTTTTACCCGGTTCTACTTTATCTACTCTGGATTGAATTAAACCAATATTCAATTTTTTGAATTGTTCGTCAGAGGTTCTTAAATGTGTCCCCTTTTCTTCTACCCTACCATGTAGCAAATAGGGAATCGCCATACGTGAATATGGCGTTTCATTTTCCGCACCGATAATTGTGATAGTTGCTGACGGATCCGCTTTTCGGATAGTTTCCGCTGCAATTACGCCAGCAGGACCGGCGCCTATAATGACATGCCGCATATTATTCTCCCCGTCTTTTTCCTACTCAGGTTTAGATTTTGGAAAGAATATGTCTGTCATGAAATTCATGAACCACATACCTTTAGCTCCTACAGACCAAGTCTTTGACGCGTTTCGTCTGTTGGCACACCGTCTGCTGTCCAACCACGAACCTCGTAATATTCAGGTAACATTTGGCTCAGATCATTCAGTCTGCCTTCTGCTGGACCTGATTTAGCAGCAATGTCTTTTATCAAGCGTTTCGGTAAGGTGTCATCCATAGCCGTTAGACCTGCTGCCAGATTATAGTCTCGTTCCATAGTCCAAATACGTTCACCAACTTCAAGACATCTATCAACACTCCAGTCACCTTCACAAGCAGCATCAATCTGTGGAGCGATATCCTCAAGTGTCCAGGCAAAGGTTGTAAACGCACATATTCCTGCTGAATCGACAACGCATGTTGCGTCCTGAAAAGCCTTTACTAATCCAGCTTTGCCTTCAGTTACAAGTGGGTCAGTTTTTTCCGGTATACCAAGAATTTCAGATGCGATGGTATAGCCTCGAAGATGGCAGGCACCACGATTAGAGGTAGCATAGGCTAAACCTATCCCTGTATTCCACGCGGATCATAAGCCGGAAACTCTTGCCCTTTCACCGTCATTGAAAATTCGGGGTGACCGTATTTCTCACACAGGCGCTTTGAACCTA
>JAJDDH010000027.1 GCA_029260415.1 Phycisphaerales bacterium
CCCGCCCTGCGCCAGGACGACTTTGACACCGAGAAGCAGGTCATCCTGGAAGAGATCGCGATGTACAAGGACAACCCGTTCTGGGTGCTGTACGAGGCGACCATCGCCGCGCACCGGGCGGGCACGGGGATGGCCCACCGCGTGCTCGGGACCGACGAGACCGTCGGCGACCTGCAGCGCGACCAGATGATGACGTACTTCCAGGACCGCTACAGCGCCGACAACACGATCGTCTCGCTCGCGGGTCGGGTGGACTTCGACGACGCGGTCCGGGACATCGAACGCCTGTGCGGGTCGTGGGCGCCCACCTCGCCCAGGGCCCGGGAGCCGCTCTCACCCCCGGCGGGCACGGAGGTTCGCCTGACCGACGAGCGGATCAACCGGGCGTACATGATCGCGGTGGCCAACGCCCCGTCGGCGACCGACGACCGGCGCTACGCCGCGATGCTGCTCGCCCAGGTGCTCGGGGCGGGCGACAACTCCCGCCTGCACTGGGCGCTCATCGAGCCCGGGCTGGCCGAGGAGGCGCAGGCCTCGTTCGACCCGCACGACGGCGCGGGCGATTTCTTCGTGTACGCCTCGGGCGACCCGGACCGGGCCGACGAGATCTGGTCCGTCGTCGAGCGTGAGGTGGAGAACGTCGCGGCGTCGGTCGAGCAGGACGACCTGGAACGCCTCCGCACCAAGCTGGCGACGGGCGTCACGCTCGCGGGCGAACGCCCCCACGACCGGATGCAGCGTCTCGGGCGCCTCTGGACGTCCATCGGGCAGTACATGACGCTCGAGGAAGAACTCGACCGCATCAACGCGGTCACGCTCGATGATGTGAGACGGGTCGCGGCGGACTTCCCGATGACCCCGAGGACCACCGGGCGTCTGACGCCCGCGTGACGTTTACGCCGCGGCGGACGGGGTGTACGTCCGAACGGCGTCTCCCCCGCTGGAACGCGCGTCCTTGATCGCGCTGGCCGCGGCGGACATCAGCTCGGTCGCGCTCGTGAGAACCGATCGGGTGTGTTCGTCGATGGACGCCACGCCCGCGCTGACGCGAAGCGTGTGCGAAACGGGCCCGTCGTCGCCGATCCAGCTCGCCACTGAGATTGGGAGCTGGCAGCGGAATCGATCCGCGGCGATGGCAACCTGCTCGTGGGGCGCCCCGGGCAGGACAACGCCGAAGATTGTTGGCGCCAGCCTGCAAACGATGCCCCCCATGGGCTCAAACATCGTCCGCAGCTGGGAGACCGCGCCGATCACAGCCTCGTCGAGCGCCTCCGCCCCGTGCTGCGCCACCAGCCCGTCCGCCCCGTCGAGGATGAACTGCGCCACGCTCAGGACCGTCTTGCCCTCGCACGCGTCCGGGCAGGCGGCCCGCAGCGCCGCGAGAAAGCCCTGCGATCCGATCGCGCCTGTCAGCCCGTCGCGCTGCTGCTCCGAGGACAGCTCGATCTCAAGCCCCCGCTCGGCGTACGACTCGTGCTCTCCGCTGCGCGAGAAGCTCATCATCTGACGCTCGGCCTCGGACACGATCTCCTGGGACGAACGGTAGCTGCCGATCTGGAGGCTGAAGAACTTGGCCATGTCCTTGGCCGCATCCACGACGGTGAGCAGGATGTCGTCGATCTCCGACGGCGTCAGGTTCATCCACGCCTGCGACTTGGCGTACAGCGACCGCAACGCGGGCGCCGGGTCCTCCTCGACCAGCACGTCGTGGATGAGATTGCCCAGCGCGACACAGCGGACAAGGTCAGCCACGGGCTGCGGCGCCGCGGTCGGGCGTTCGTGGTACCGAACGCACATGACCAGCTCATCGGGCAGGTTCCAGCGCCCCGTCAGCATCGCGCCGACCTCGGCGTGGTGCGTCTCGAGCTCGTTGATCTCCAGGGCCAGCAGCGACGAGTGCACGCCCTCCGAGCGGGCCAGCAGCGACTCGTACCGCTCGCCCAGCGCCCGGTGCATGACGACCATGCCCACGTCCTGGAGCAGGCCACCCAGGAACGCCTCCTCGGCGTTGGCGAGTTTCTTCGCGTTCGCGATCGAGCGGGCGCCCATGGCGGTCAGCATGCCCCGCTTCCAGTATGAAACGTAGTCGAACTCGCCCTCGTCCATGCCCACGGCATCAACCAGCGAGAACCCGAGCACCAGACTGCGGACCGGGCTCAGCCCCATGAGCGCGAGGGCGCGCTGGATGTTGCCGCACTTCTGTCGCAGGCCGTAGTAGCTGGAGTTGATGGTCCGCAGGATCTTGGCCGCGAGGGCCTGATCGTTCTGGATCATCTCAGCAAGGTCGTCCAGGACCACGTTTGGGTCCTGGGTGAGTTCGAGGATGCGCGCCGCGATGCCCGGAAGTGAGGGCAGCGAGTCGCTCGCCGTCAGTTCTTCGAGGATTTGGCTCTGCATCGTCCGTGCCTGCCGTATGCCCGCTGAGGCGTCTCGATCCGTCGAGAAGCGAAGTTCCTGGGCAACCTCATCATCGACCCGCAAGTGCAAGGACTTTCACTCCATCCCGCGCTGGGGGGCAGGTTGAGGGCTCTCCCCAAGGGCCAGCGCCGCCGTGGCGGGCGTGGTCTCCAATCCCCACGCGATATTGGCCGCCAGCAGGCGGTTTGCCCGGAGCACCGAGTCGGGCGCCGCGCCCGCCAGGTCACCCCTGCCCGCCACGAGCCGGAGCAGCTCGACGGTCTGTTCTCGGACCCGCCAGCCCGAGTCGGGCGCCCGCCCCCGGTCCGCGACCAGCCCGCCCAGCGCGGGCGAGAAGACATAGGTTCTCGACGAGCTCAGGTCCTCCCCCGTGTCGGCGCTGCGATCGATCACGGGGCAGCGCCCGGTCTCATCGAGCAGCGCCCACTGAAAGGTGAGCAGCGCCACGCCCGGGCCGGTCGGCTCGGCGTCGATGCTCCCGCCCAACGCCAGCAGCGCGCGCACGCTCGCGTCGTACAGCTCCGGGTGCGGGTCGGCGTCGTGCACCGCGTGATGGATCAGGTCCGCGACGTACATCCCAGCGTGGAACCGGGGCAGCTGCTGGCGCATCGCGGGGTAGGCGTCGAGCAGGTCCCACGAGGTCAGTGTCGAGAGCGCCCCCGTCCGCTTGAGGCTGGCCGTCAGCCCGGCACGGGTGAGCACCTCCAGCCCGCCCGAGAACGGCGCCCCGTCCCGGCGCGAGCCCTTGGCCACCGCCC
>JAJDDH010000028.1 GCA_029260415.1 Phycisphaerales bacterium
CCCCGAACGATTCGAGCAGGCGGTCAAAGACTGGGAGCAGCTCGGGCATATGGGCGCGCAGCTGCGCGGCGCCCGCGTCCGCGGCGGAGGGCTCGGCGCGGCGCATCCACCGCTGGTACGCGGGCCAGTACTCGGCAAAGATCCCCGCGAGCGATGCGCCCGCCGGCTCATCATCGACGGCCCGGAACGTGATGCGGGTCGGGACGGCGCGACCGGTCATAGCAGCTTGAACCCGCCGGGCTCGATCCCGACCTCCTCGCGCGCCGCGGGGGCGACGGGGGCGCCCGCGTAGTGCGACTGGATGCCCTGCGTCCACGCCCTGGCGCGATCGGTCAGCTCGAACTCGTCGGTCATGAACCGCCCGGGGCTGACGAGGATGCCCAGGTCGGCGCCGTTGTAGAGGTAGTCGCCCTGGCCCGAGATCCGCAGGAAGAACGCGCGGTTCTCGTGCTGCACCGTTCGGCGGTGCGTCTGCATCCGGACGTGGCGGATCGTGCCCGACCCGTCGATCTCCCAGAGGCCCGACCGGGGCGCCTCGGAGATGTGGCGGACGTCGTCGCCCGTGTACTTCATCACCAGCTGCGACCACGAGTCGATGTACTCCGGGTCCGCCCACCGCCTATTCAGGTCCTCGACGTCGAACTCCGCGTCCACGCCCATCCACTCGAGCAGGTGGAACAGGAACAGCGGCGCGTCCGCGTGGGCGAAGGACGACAGGTTGGTCATGGAGCTGGCGCCCGTGATCCGCGGGTTGCACTCGCCCAGGTAGACCTTCCCCGAATCGAGATCGGTCAGGAAGTCCAGCTCGAAGTACCCCCGGTAGCCCAGGCGCCCGAGCTCGTCCCCGAACGCCATCGCGGCGTCGCGGGCCTTCTTGCGTGTCTTCTTCTGGAAGGCGCCGGCGAACACCTCGTTGCCGCACCACCCGCCCCGATAGGGCGTGAGCTCCTTGAATCCCACGAGCTCGGTCATCAGCGGGCCGACGATCGTGCCCTGCGAGGTCACGCACGCCTCGAGCGCCGCACCGCGGCATCGGATGCGTTTCATCACCTTGACCTCGGGCGCCTCGGTGATGTCCGTCGCGTGCTTCTCGAAGTCGGACTCGCTCGAGACGAAGAACGTGGTGTGCCCGGAGTCGCCGTACGCGGTCTGGATGACCAGGTCGTCGCCCAGCTTGGAGGTCACCTTCCGCAGGGTCTCGTACGAGTCGATCTTGGCGAGCACGTTGGGCACGGACTTGACGCCCGCGCGGTCGGCGATCCGCGTGGTCTCAACCTTGTCGTCGATCGTGTTGCGCAGCTCGGCGCTGGGGAAGCAGACCTCGAGCCCGAGGCCCTTGCAGAGTTCCTCGGTCTTCTCGTCGAACATCAGGAAGACGGCCTTGCCGCCCTCGCCTCGCTGCTTGATGAACTCGATCACCGCGGGGTGAGACAGCAGGTAGTTGTTGATGTCCTCGATAGACGTCCAGGGCTCGTGCTCGATCTCCGGCGGCACAAACACGTTGGGGTGCTGCCCGTCGAAGCAGTCGATCGCGTTGATGAACGTGAACCCGCGCACCCACTCGTCCATGCCCAGCAGGTTGAACGGGGTGGCGCTGATGAAGTACACCGGCTCGGCGTTGCGGTAGAAGAACCGCCTGAGATCGGAGATCCCCCGGAGGCGGTGCTGGGCGGCGTCGAGCCCGTGGTCAGAGACGAGCGGCTTCGCCCCGGAGGCGTGTGATCTCCGCTTCTTCGCGGGGGAACTGGTCGGCGGACGTCCTGAGCCCATGGGTCACACCCTTTCGGTGGTGGTTGAGGTGATCTCTCCCGACGCGGCCTGCTCAAGCGCAGCCTCGGTGAACACGCGGAGCCCCTGCACGGGGTCGTACCCGTGGATCTCCTTGACGTCGAGCGCCAGCAGGTACGCGATGATCTCCGGGCTGAGCACCTGCCCGGGAACCAGGACCGGGAACCCGGGCGGGTAGGGCGTGACAAAGGCGGCCGAGACGTACTCGTGCCCGCCCTCGATCGTCTCGAGCGTCTCGTGATCGAGCCCGATCAGGTCGATGTTGTTCTCGTCGTAGGCCAGAAAGTAGGCGCGGCGCAGGTCCCCTTCGGGTGTTGGGGAGGCGTCGGGCTTGAAGGCGCCGTGGAAATGGCTGAAGTTGGGCAGGGGCGGGCCCTCGATGAGCGACTCGACCCGCGCCTCGTGGCGCTCGATGCCCGACTCGCTCTCGACGGACAGACGGTCCGCGATGTCGAGGGAGATCTCAACGAGGACGTTGACGAGGTAGGCGATGTCGCCGCGGGTGGTGCCGATGTTGGGCATGAACAGGGCGGTGTTGCGCGAGGTCTTGTTGATCTGGATGTCGTACTTGTCCATGAGCAGGTGGCGGAAGGTGTCACCGTCCATGCCGGTGGCGCCGATGTAGAGGGTCACGCGCGTCGGGTCGAGCGTGAACTCATCCATGCGGTACGCGCGGTCGAGCTGGCCCCACCCGTGCTCGTTGTCGTAGTAGAAGTCCAGCCCGGACGGGCGGTGCTCGGGCGGGATCATGTCCGCGGGGCGGAGCACGGAGAAGAACCGCGAGATGTCGGGGTGTTCGCTGACGCGCTGGCGCAGGGTCATCGCCAGCCCGATGGTCTGCTCGACCATCTCGAACCCCTCGAGCTCGACCTGGCGCCGCCCGACGTCCAGCGACGCGACGATCTGGTAGTTGGGCGAGGTCGAGGTGTGTGTCATAAAGGCCTCGTGGAACGAGTCCGCGGCCTTCTGCTCGAAGTCCTCGTCGTGGACGTGGATCATCGACCCCTGACGCAGCGAGGTGAGCGTTTTGTGTGTGGATTGCGTCGAATAGACCCGGACCCGGGCCAGCTCGGGGTCCACCAGCTGCCGCCCGTTCTCGTCCGTGTGCCCGTCCGCGGCGCGCTGCGCATAGTCCGCCCTGTACGCGTCCGAGCGGAACCTGGCCCGCAGGCGGCTGGCCGAGTCCATCGCGGTCCGCCTCCGCAGCGCCGGGCTGAAGCGTCCGTAGGCGTACCACGCCTCGTCCCACAGGAAGACCATGTCGGGCTTGATCGCCAGCACGCGCTCCATCACACGCGCCGGGTCGTACGTCAGCCCGTCGAACGTGCAGTTGGTCAGGATCAGCATCCGGACGCGATCGAGCTTGCCCGCCGCCTTGAGCTCGAGGAGCTGGCGTTCGATCTCCTCGAGCGGCACGGCCCCGTACATCGAGTACTGTGGCAGCGCGTACGAGTCCAGGTAGACCGTCATCGCGCCCGCGAGCACGAGCGCGTAGTGGTGCGACTTGTGGCAGTCGCGGTCAACCAGCACGATGTCGCCCGGCTGGATCATGGCCTGGGCCACGATCTTGTTCGCCGTGGAGGTGCCGTTGGTGACAAAGAACGACTGGCGGGCGCCGAACGCCCGGGCGGTGTTGTCCTGCGCCCTTTTGATCGGCCCTTTGGGTTGGAGCAGGGAGTCGAGCCCGCCGCTGGTCGCGGACGTCTCGGCCATGAAGATGTTCGGGCCGTAGAACTCGAGCAGGTCCTTGGCCCAGTGCCCGCTGCTCATGGATTTCCCGCGGGCGATGGGCAGTGCGTGGAAGACACCCGTCGGCTTGGCGCTGTACTTGCGCAGTGCATCGAAGAAGGGCGCCTCGTACCTGGCGCGGATCCCCTTGAGGATGCTCAGGTGCTGCTCCATGTGCTGCTCGAGCCGGTAGAACACGCGCCGGAAGTTGGTGCCCAGGTTGCCCGCCACGCGGTCCAGGGGCGCGTCGGTCACCAGGAAGATGTCGATTTCCGGGCGGAGCTTCTTGATCTGCCTGGCCAGCTCGACGCTTCGGTCCAGCCCGAACGAGGTCGGCATCGAGCCCGGGGGGACAGCGTCAAGGTACCGGCGCAGCGCCGGGTCCTTGTGCTCCGTGTGGAACCCGTAGTTGTACCGCAGGAAGACCGTCTGGATCGTCCAGTTGAACTGCACCGCGATCAGCGCGTCCTCGAGCGACGGGACCGTGAGCAGCTCGTACACCGCCTCGTCCGTGTCGCGCCGGCACGCCCGCAGCCCGTCGCGCAGCTCCTCTCGGTCGTACCCGTCGATGCCGTCAACGACGAGCACCTCGAAGTACGGCTTGCTCGCCCGCGCGCCCATGCTCGGCGCCCTCGGGGGCCCCTCGCTCGACGCGTCGGGGCGGACCGCCTGCTCCAGGCTCGCGTTGCGCTGGCGGTACGCGTCGCCCACCAGCAAACGCGCAAGCTCACGCACCTCGGTGGCCAGCTCCCCGTACGACCCCTGCTCGAGCAGCGCGCTCAGCTTCGACATGCGTTCCGGACCGGGAAACGCCCAGAACGACTCGTAGACCCGGAGCCTCGCGAGACTCTCGGCAACGAGCGCCCGGGGCTCGGTCAGGTCCCGCTTCTCCCGGCTGAACTCCTTGAGCCAGGCGCAGCGGGACTGCAGATCGTTCCACGTGTCGAGGCGCAGCTGCGGCGCGCTGTACGGCCCAGGTGCGTGGTGCGGGTGGTGCTCGGCGTGTGTCATCACGCGGTCCCGGTTGTCGAGGGTGCGGCGCTGGGGAGCCCCTCGGGTGCTGCGCCGGAAACCTCGCCCACCGGTGGTATCACGCCTGGCTGGATGCCGGCGCGGGAGCCTCGGGCCATTTTCTCAAGCGGGCCGAGCGTGTCGAGATAGGCCGCGACGCCCGATGACCGGTCGTACACCGGGAAGTCGACGACCCGGTCGCGGAAGCTCTTGAGCGGCTGCCCGAGCCCCTTGAGCCCGACCTCGCGGGAACGCCGCACGCGGTCGAGATCGAGCTCGATCGGGAGCATCTCTTCGTTGCTGCCCGCCTGGTAGAGCACGTCGCCTGTGGGGGAGACGAGCAGGGACCGCCCGTTGCCGCCGTCGCCGATGCCGTTGATGTCGATGACGTAGACCTGGTTCATCGCCGCGGTTGCTCGAACGATGGAGAGCTCCACGTCGCGGTCGATGCTCCCGGTGAGCGTCGGGTGCAGAATGACCTCGGCCCCCATCGCGGCGAGCGTGCGCGACGTCTCGGGCATCCACATGTCGTAGCAGATGCTCACCCCGAACCGCCCGACCTCGGGCACGTCGAACACGCAGAACTCCGCGCCCGACTCGACGCCGGTCTCGTAGGGCATGAACGGGAACAGCTTGCGGCACCGCGCGATGACCTCCCCGCTCGGATTGATCACGGGCGCGGTGTTGTAGATCCCGCTCGCGGTCTGCTCGTAGAGCGATCCGGGCACCAGCCAGATCGAGTGCTTGGCGGCCAGCTTGGCGTACGTCGTCTCGACCTCGCTCGGGAGCGGTACGGCGTTGCCGGTCCACCCGCCGAACGTCGCGAGCTCGCTGACGAGCACCATCTGCACCCACGGGTACAGGTGCATCAGCATCTCGATGCGATCGCAGATGTGGGGCAGATTGGACTGTCGCCCGGAGACGTTGAGCTGGAGGCCGGCGACGGCAAACGGATGCATGGGTTACCCTTTCGCGCCGGCCTGCGCCGGCTGCGTGGTGTGCTTTGAGATCGATTCTTCGAGAATAGCGAGTCCCCGCTCGAGTTCGGCATCCGTTATCACAAGCGGCGCGAGAACGCGGATCACGTTCCCGTCCACGCCCGCCGGGATGACGATCAGCCCGCTCTCACGGCACGTCGCGATGATGTCATTGGTCAGCGCCGCGTCCGGGTGCTCCGGGTCGCCGTTGCGGGAGAACTCGATCGCCATCATGGCCCCGAGCCCGCGGACGTCGGTCACCTCGGGCACGCGCTGCATGATCGCGCCGAACCGCTCCCGGATGCGATCGCCCTGCTGCGCGGCCCGCTCGTTGAGCCCGAGCGATTCCATGCGCCGGATGGTCGCCAGCGCCGCGGCGCAGGCGACGGGGTTGCCGCCGTAGGTCCCGCCCAGGGTTCCGGGCGCGGCGCGGTCCATGATCTCGGCCTTGCCGACGACTGCCGAGATGGGGAGCCCGCCGCCCATGGACTTGGCCCACGTCGAGAGATCGGGCGTGATGCCGTAGTGCTCGGAGGCGGCCCAGCGCCCGGTGCGCCCGAAGCCCGTCTGCACCTCGTCGAAGATCAGGACGATGCCGTGCTCGTCGCAGAGCTCGCGGAGCCCGCGGACGTACGCCTGGGGCGCGACGTTGAACCCGCCCTCGCCCTGGACCAGCTCAAGGATGATCGCGGCGACGTTCCCCGTTTCGACCGTGTCGCGCAGCGCGCTGCGCAGGCGGGCCAGCTCGCGCCGCGAGACCTCGTCGGCGCTGTCCCCGCGGTCCTGGCGGACCAGCGGGTAGGGCAGGCGGTAGACCTCGGGCGCGAAGGGTCCGCACCCCACCTTGTAGCTCACCTTCGAGGTGAGCGTGGTCGCCATGAGGGTGCGGCCGTGGAACGCGCCGGTGAAGCAGATCACCCCGGCCCGCCCCGTTGCCTGGCGCGCGATCTTGATCGCGTTCTCGACCGCCTCGGCACCCGTGTTCACCAGCATCGCCTTCGTGCTCTTCCCGTGCGGGAGCAGCCCGACAAGCTTCTCGCACAGTTCGACGTATGGCTCGTACGTCGCAACGTGGATGCTCGCGTGCAGCAGCTCGCCCGCCTGCTCACGGATCGCGCGGACGACGGCTTCGTCGCCGTGCCCCACGTTCATGACGCCGATGCCGCCGGCAAAGTCGATGAACGACCTGGCGTCGAGATCGACGAGCGTCGCGCCGCTCGCGCTGCCCGCGGTCAGGTCGGACATCCGGCTCACCCCAGCGCACACGACACGCTCGCGCCGCCGGATGAGATTATCACTCATGGACATCAATCGCTCCTGTACAGATTCGCTCGGCGCTTCAGACGCGCCACGAGACGTACTTGATCTCGGTGTACTCATCCATCGCGTACCGACCGCCCTCGCGCCCGAAGCCCGAGTGTTTCACGCCCCCGAAGGGCGCCTGCGCCGTCGAGGGCCCGCCGTCGTTGGCGCCGATGATCCCGTACTCGAGCGCCTCGGCGACCCGCATCAGACGCGACGCGTCGCGGGTGAAGAAGTACGCCGCGAGCCCGTACTCTGAGGCGTTGGCCAGCTCGATCGCCTCGCGCTCATCGGTAAACCTGGCGACGGGGGCGACCGGGCCGAATGTCTCCTCGTGCGAGAGGAGCATCTCGGGCGTCATCCCCTCGACAAGCGTGGGGGCGTAGAACCGATCGGCCAGGCCATCCACGCGGACGCGCTTGCCGCCCACGGGAACCTTCGCGCCATGCGAGCGGGCGTCCTCGACGTGGGACTCGACCTTCTCGACAGCGCCGTCGTTGATCAGCGGGCCGATGTCGACGCCCTCGCGGGCGCCGTCGCCGACCTTCAGCTTTCCGATGGCCTCGCCCAGCCGGGTCACGAACTCGTCGTAGACCGCGTCCTGGACGTAGAACCGGTTGGCGCAGATGCACGTCTGCCCCGCGTTGCGGAACTTGCACGCGACCGCGGCGTCAACCGCCAGCCCGATGTCCGCGTCATCAAAGACCAGGAACGGCGCGTGCCCGCCCAGCTCGAGCGACAGACGCAGCAGGTTCTTGGATGCCTTGGACATCAGCAGCTGCCCGACCCTGGTCGAGCCGGTGAACGAGAGCTTGCGGACGCGGTCGTCGTCGAACATCGCGTCGCCGATCGTGGCCGCGTCGCCCGTGATGATGTTGACCACCCCGGCGGGGATGCCCGCCTCGCAGGCCAGCTCACCGATCGCCAGCGCCGAGAGCGGCGTCAGCTCCGCGGGCTTGATCACCACCGTGCACCCCGAGGCCAGCGCGGGCCCGAGCTTCCTGGTGATCATCGCGGCGGGGAAGTTCCAGGGCGTGATGATGCCCGTCACGCCCACGGGCTGACGCAAGACCAGGATCCGCTTGTCGGGCGACGACGCGGGGATGATGTCCCCGGTCAGTCGCTTGCCCTCCTCCGCGGCCCAGTCCAGAAACGACGCGGCGTACGCGATCTCGCCCCGAGCCTCGCCCAGCGGCTTGCCCTGCTCG
>JAJDDH010000029.1 GCA_029260415.1 Phycisphaerales bacterium
GCCCCTGGCCCGGCTCCCGATTCCATCGGTCAGATTTCATGAACTCCCTTCGAGGGTCAACGACTGTTGCGGATCATCTTTCTTCAGCATGAAGAAGTGATTCTGTAGACGTGGCCAGCGCACTCCCAGGCGAGCAAACGCTCGAGGCAGGAGTCCAAAGCTCACAGGCGAGGAAACTCGCAGCAATCGCCATGTCAGAGCACCAAGAAACGGTGAAGTGTGCGGCAGGATGGGCACTCGACGGCGCCGCAACTCCACAAGCTCAACCGCGATCTCCATACGTGTGTATCCCTGGTTGCGGCGCACGATGACTCCCGGCAGGCCGGCTTCGCGGAACAGGGATCGGTAGACGTCGACACTGCGATAGATCGCCTGATACGCGCCCTGAGGGCGCTCGTACCCGTCGGCAATCGTGGATTCTCGGAAAATGACGCAGCCTCCATCAGCGAGGCGTTCAACAACAGACCGAACGAGCGTGGTCGCGTCGGAGTCGCTCAGGTACATACAAAGCCCACCCACGAAGACAAGCCCGAACGGGCCCGGCGGCAATGGGTCACGCGCGTCCTGGTTTACGAGTTCGACGTTGGAGTATGGCGCGAGTCGTGCGCGGGCGGCTTCGAGCATCGGCGGGCTCTGTTCCAGCGCGATGACGCTCGCAAACCGACCCGCGAATAGCTCTGTCCATGTCCCCGAACCACAACCAATATCGAGAACCCGTGACGAAGGGCCGACCGCGGCGACCCAATCTTGCATCGTTTCGAGTTCCTTGCGGAATCGATCGTTGGCCGCACTCTCGGGCAGGTCCTGCGCGTGTGCCATATAGCTCGCGCAGTCCGCATTGCCGTCGCTGGGCCGCGCAAAGTAGCTCCGGACTGCTCCGTAATCGATTCGATTCTCGCGGCTCATCAAGCGCCCGCAAGCGGGCCTGGAGCCACGTTCGCGCTTTCGTTGCGAATCCGCCCTGCGCACAGCACAGTTGAATCCCTGTAATTCGGATCATGAAGATCGTTGATACGCACAGCCTTTCGGAGCATTTTTCTCATGCCGGAGACGGCTTGGTATGGCTTCGCCGCCGAACATCTCGACCTTGATCATAGTCCAACCCGAGAACAAGTCGTGGCTTTTACCGGAACCAATCGCTGAAAGACCGTCTCCTTCCCGAGAAAAGGCGTCCGGTGGCTTTCACTGCCCTGTTTGTGTGCGAACCGGAGGCCAGTACATACCGGACACAGGACCCGTCGATCGCTCGATTTTCCCGTGGCGAGATACAAATCACAGAGAGTCCCATGCAAGCAGCATGGCAATCGATCAACTCGTCCAAGTCGCCAGAAGGATGCGATGGCATCAACGCCTCGCCAGTGGCGGCGCTAGCCGTGCACAGAGTTCAACTAGATACTCGCAAGCATGGGGTGACAGGACGCGGTTGAACCATGCTTAAACACAGAAGGCTCCGGCACTTGCCGGAGCCTTCCGATACAAAAGTCGGGGTGAGAGGATTCGAACCTCCGACCTTCTCGTCCCGAACGAGACGCGCTACCAAGCTGCGCTACACCCCGGAAATCTGACGCCGATCATAGCCGCCGGGCGGGGGGTCCACCACCGCCGGTACGAGGATCACTCCCGGTCGGGCAGGAACTGCGGCTCCGTCGAGTACACGTTGTCGTCCCGCTTGGAGGGGTCCGCGTCCGGGCCCATCGAGTAGAAGTACGGGCGTCCCCCGATCGGGCGCCCGCCGTCGCCGTCCCCGATCAGATCGGGATCGACCGCCCGGTCCTCGGTCGTGATGAAGTTCCGCCGGGCCTCTTCCCAATCGACCGGGATGTTGCCAGTCACCTTCGTGTCGAAGAAGTACCCGCCCATCTTCATGTCCGCGAAGCCACCCGCCATGCCCACCGGGCGCGGCATGTCGTTCTCCAAGACCTCTCCCGCGAACTTCGGGTGCACGAACCGCAGCGGCTGCCCCCACGCGTCGAACACCGTCGTCAGCTCCGGGTGCAGCGGCGACTCGGGCGTTGTGTCTCCCGCGGCCACCGGCGCGTACCGACGCACGTGGTCCGCGTCCATCCCCTCCGCGATCCCCTGCGCCGCGCCGGATGTCTCAATGACGCGAAGGTACAGCCCGATCGAGTTGACCAGCACCTCGTCCTCGGTCGTGTCGGCCACCCCGTCGATGATCGGCATCGTCGTCATCACCTCGGGGTCGCTCGGATCGATCTCTCGCACCATGACCGACGCGGGCGGGATGTCCCCGTTGTTGTCGCCCATGTACACGTCGAGCGAGGTGTCCATCGTGCGGATCAGGTCCTGGGTCAGGCTCGTCTTGCCCCCACCCGTCACCCGTGAGCCCACCGCGACGACCAGCGTCAGCAGCACGCCGATCACGACGATGACCACGAGCAGTTCGATGAGCGTGAAGGCGCCGTCTCGGGCGCTCGAAAGACGTCGGTCCTGGCTGGGCATGGTCATGCTCTCCTGCAGCGCCTCGCGGCGCCCGCGCTATCCCCGGCGTCTGTGCGTGTCGGCCGCTGCGTCGGGACCCGCCGTCCCGAACGCGTGCCGCACGCCACTATACGGGCCGAGCCCGACTCCTGATCCCCGCCTAGGCCCCGCCCGACGGGGCGCCGGGCGTCTGCCCGCCGCCCTCGGGCTCACCCGCCTGCGGCTTCCGCGGCGGCGCGCTGGGCCCCGACATATTCCCGAACCCGGGACCACTGATCGCGCCCCCAACGAACCCGGACGCCGCACCGAGCGGGGCCCTGGGCCTGGCCGCGGGCGCGGGCGCCGGAGGAGGCGGGCGCATCCCAGCACCCCCGCCGCCACCCTGACCCGCGCCGGGGTTGACCCGAGCCTTGAAGATGAAGTCCGTCACCCGATCGCGCACCGATTCCATCATCGACAGGAACTGACGCTGCCCCTCGCGCTTGTACTCGATCCGCGGGTCCTGCTGGCTGAACGCACGGAACCCGATCGACTCACGCAGCTGGTCCATCTGGTAGAGGTGGTCCTTCCACGTCGAGTCCAGCGTGTCGAGCAGCACCAGACGTTCGAGCATGAGCAGCTCGGCGCGCATCTGGTTCTCCACGAGCGCCCGGATCGCGTCCTCCCGCTCGCCCGCTTCCAGGTACCGCATCCGCTCGGGCAGGTTCATCGTGAACCGGCGCTGCAGGTACGCCCCCAGCTCGCTGTCGTCCTTGGTCGCCATCGCCTCTTCGATCTCGGCGCTCAGGCGGTCCTCCTCGATGAGCTTGCGGCTCTCCTCGAGCAGGCGGTCGCGGATCTTGGCCGGGCCCATCTGCTTGATGTCCGCCGCGGTCAGCCCGCACTGGTACCGGTTCTCGATCCACAGCGCAAGGTTCTCGAACGCCTCGTCGGGCGACTGCCGGGCCTGACCCATCGCCATCTGCAGGGCGAACTCCACCGGGTACTCCACCTCGCGCTTGGCGTACAGCTCCCGTGCCCGCTCGATGATCAGGTCCCGCGGCTTCAACTCCTCATCCCGCTGGGCCTTGACGATCTCCTCCGGGTCCACCTCGAAGGTGAACTTGGTCTTGACCCACTCGCTCAGACGCTCGGCGCCGTACGTGCTCGATGCGAACTCCACCAGCCCGCTCAGGTCCGCGTGGTCGATCCGCTCGTGCGCGGCCTTCTCGAGCATCTCGGTGACGTGCCGCCGCTCGCCCGCCCCGCCCTCGCGCAGCTCGCCCGCGTCCAGCTCGACGCCGAAGCGCCGGTGCGCCCAGCCGATGAGACCCGCCGAGTCGAAATCGACGCTGACCTCCGAGCCCTCCATGGGCATGTACTCGCCGATGGTGACGCCGATGTTCGCCGCGACATCCTCCTTGGCCAGTTGGCGGATGGTTTTCTCCATGTCCTCCAGGTCCTTGCCCCGGAGTCGGTCGGACATGATCGAGCAATCCAGCTCCCGCTTGGCGTACTCCGCGGCGCAGATCGCCGGGAAGTCGCGGTCCAGGTACTCGTCGATCGCGTCGTCCGTCGCGTCGTCGATGTACTCGAACACGAGCCCCTTGACGTCCCGCCCCTCGAGCACGCGCTGGCGAAGCCCGTAGAACCGCTGGCGCTGGTGCTCCATGACCTCGTCGTAGTCCAGGATGTTCTTGCGGACCTGGAAGTTCCGCTCCTCGACCTTCCGCTGCGCCTTCTCCACGTTCTTGCTGAGCCAGGGATGCTCGATCGCGTCCCCCTCCTTCATGCCCAGGCGCGAGAGCAGCTTCATCGTCGTCTCGCCCGCGAACATCTTCATCAGGTCGTCTTCGAGCGAGACGTAGAACCGGCTCGACCCGTTGTCGCCCTGGCGACCCGAGCGACCGCGCAGCTGGTTGTCGATGCGCCGCGACTCGTGACGCTCCGTGCCGATCACGTGCAGCCCGCCCAGCTCCTCGATCGACTCGTACCACCGCACCCGGTGGATCAGGATCCGCCCGGTCTTGTCCAGCTCCTCGCGGATCGCCTCGGCGTCCATCCCCTGGATCTTGCCCTCGCTCAGCCAGGTGTGCTCCGCCGCCCAGTGACGCAGCAGCTTGAGCTCCAGCTCACCGAACTCCATCTCCTCCGCGTCGCGCTTGCGCACGCCCTCGTCCTTGAGCACCGTCTGGGCGATCTTCCGGTACACGTTCTCCCGCAGCTCCTGCTCGCTCGCGTCTACCGTTAGATCGCGTGAGCACATGCTCCGGCGCAGCCAGTGGTCCAGCAGGTCCTCCCGCGTGATCGACGCGAGCTTGATGTCCGTGCCGCGTCCCGCCATGTTCGTCGCGATCATCACCGCGCCCAGCTGGCCCGCGTCCTCAACAACGTTCGCCTCGCGCTCGTGCTGCTTGGCGTTGAGCACGTTGTGCTTCACCCCGTGCTTGCGGGTGAGCATCTGCGCCAGCATCTCGCTCTTCTCGACGCTCGTCGTGCCCACGAGGATCGGGCGCCCCAGGTCGTGGAAGCGTTTGATCTCGTCGACGATCGCCTCCCACTTGTCCTTGGCCCGCAGGTCCATCAGATCGTCGAAGTCGTCGCGCCGGATCGGCTTGTTGGTCGGGATCGTCACGACATCCAGCTTGTAGATGTCGTGGAACTCCTGGGCCTCGGTGTCCGCCGTGCCCGTCATGCCCGAGAGCCGCTTGTACATCTTGAAGAAGTTCTGGATCGTCACCGTCGCGACCGTCTGCGTCTCGGGCTTGATCGGCACGCCCTCCTTGGCCTCCACCGCCTGGTGCAACCCGTCGGACCACTGACGCCCGATCATCGGGCGACCCGTGTTCGTGTCCACGATCACCACGCTCGCCTCGCTCCGCCCCGTCGCCCGGTCGGGCACGTCCATGACGATGTAGTCCTTGTCGCGCGTGTATACGGCGTACGCCCGCAGCGACTGCTCGAGCAGGTGCGGGATGTCCATGTTCTCATCGACGTAGAACGAGCCCATCCCCGCGACCCGCTGGGCCTCGGTGATCCCCTCGTGCGTCAGGTACGCCTGCTTGCGGTCCATCTCCAGGTCGTAGAACTGCATGTGCTGGTCGCGGTCACGCTCGAGCTCGGGCAGGCGGGCCTTCTGTTCTTCGAGCTCCTTCTGCATCCCGGGCACGTCGTCCTTGTCCCGCGTCTGGCGGATGTCGCCCTCAAGGCCCTTGATCCGCTCCTTGCACGCCGTGACGCGGTCCTCGATGTCCTGCCAGGGCTTCTGCTTCTCCACCAGGTGCTTGGCCAGGTTGTCCGCGATGTCATACCGCGGCGCGTCGTCGTGCGCCATGCCCGAGATGATCAGCGGCGTCCGCGCCTCGTCGATCAGCGTCGAGTCCACCTCGTCCACCACCGCGAACTGACGCTTGCGCTGCACCTGCTGCTCGACGGACTTCTTCATGTTGTCGCGCAGGTAGTCGAACCCGAACTCGCTCGTCGTGCCGTACACCACGTCGCAGCGGTACATGAACCGCTTGACCTCCTCGGGCTGCATGTGCATCGGGTGGATCGCCCCCACCGAGAGCCCCAGCCAGTGGAAGAACGGGAACGTCCAGTCCCGGTCACGCTGCACCAGGTAGTCGTTGACCGTCACCACGTGCACCTGCTGACGCTCGATCGTCGCCATGAACGTCGCCAGGGGCGCCACGATCGTCTTGCCCTCG
>JAJDDH010000030.1 GCA_029260415.1 Phycisphaerales bacterium
CTGGCGTTCGATGACGCGCCCGTCGGGGAGTGTGAACGGGCGCCCGCCGTACAGGTCGTCACCGACGATGGGGAACTGCTCGCTGCTCAGGTGCACGCGGATCTGGTGCGTCCGCCCCGTTTTGAGCTCCAGCTCGGCCAATGAGAACGCCTGGTCCCCCACGGCCCGGTCGTGCAGGCGGTATCGCTCGCGCACACGGCAGATCGTCACGCTCTTCTTGCCCAGATCATCATGACGCACCACGATTTTCTCGCGGTAGCCCTTCTCCTTGGACGGGTGCGGGCCCAGGGGCTTGTCGATCACCTGCGCGTCGGGCTCGACGTGACCCTGGGTGATCGCGAGGTAGCGCTTATCGACGGTCCGCTCCTCGAACTGCTTGCCGATCTTCCAGTGCGCCTCGTCGGTCTTGGCGAAGACGATGCACCCGCTGGTGTCGCGGTCGAGGCGGTGCACCACGCCCGGGCGGGCGAACTGCTCGCCCACGCTCGAGAGCTCGCCGCCGGTGGGCGAGGCGTGCTGGAAGTGCCAGGCGAGCGCGTTGATCATGGTGCCCGCCAGCTCGCTGCGCGCGGGGTGGACGATGATGCCGACCGCCTTGTTGAGCACGATGATGTGCTCGTCCTCGTAGAGCACTTCGATCGGGATGTTCTGGGGCGTGACCGACGTGTCCGGGGGCGGGGGCAGCGAGACGCGCACCCGGTCGCCCTCGCGCAGCTTGGTCGAGGCCTTGGCCTCGCGCTCGTTCACACGCACCGCGCCGGATTCGATGAGCCGCTGGAGCTGGTTCCTGCTCATGAACGTGATGCGGCTGGTCAGGTACCGGTCCAGGCGTGACTTGAGGTCACGCTGAAGGTCGAAGGTCACGCTGACGTTGTGCGCCTCGTCGTCGCCCGCGGATTCCTCGTCGCGGGCGCGCTTGGCGACTTCCTCGAAGGCGCGACGGACCGCCTCGGGGTCCACCTTGCCCCCGGGCAGGATCAGCTCGCGCGATTCGGGCTCGGGCATCGGGTCAGGGGGCGTCATCGCCCGCGGCGTCTTGCTCGCCCTCAGGAGTCTCGCTCGCGGGGGCGTCACCCTCGGGCTGGTCCGTGTCGGACGCGTCGTCACCCTCGGGCAGGGGCGCGCCCAGACCCTCGTCCTCGATGACCGGGATCTGCGTCTCGATCGGGCTGGGCGTCGGCGGCGTGTACTGGGGCAGCTCGGGCAGGTCCGCGAGGGCGTAGAGCGTGGGCTTGGGAGGGATGCCGTCGCTGATCGCCGCGAGACGCTCGTCGGCGACGCGCGCCAGGATCGGGCGCCCGTGCTCCTTCGACAGCTCGGACGCGGCGGTGTAGGCGCGCTTCGCGGCGTCCGCGTCGCCCTTGGACTCGGCAACCGCGCCCAGTCCGAAGGCGCCGTCGATCGCCAGCACCGATTTGGTCGCGCGCCCGTTCTCGAGCACCTTCGCGTACAGGCCCTGGGCCTGGTCGAGGAAGCGGGCGATGCGCTCGTCGTCGAGCAGGTCGTCCTCGCTCATCAGTTCGCCCTCAGGCGTGTACTCGGCGCCCGGGCTCAGGCCCGTGCGGGCCGCGTGCAGGAAGATGTCGGCGCTGCGCAGGCGGGCCAGGTCCGGCACGCCGCGGATGCCCTCGTACTCGTCCGCGACGCGGACCAGGGCGTCCGGGCTGGGGTTGGCCGAGCCCGAGGCGCTCTCGTAGGCCTCAAAGGCGGAATCGATCTTGGCGATCCGGCGCTGCTCGTACTTCTGGTAGAGCCACATGGAGCCGAAGGCGACCGCGACGGCCAGCAGCAGCCAGAAGCCCCACTTCTCGAGGAAATCCTTGAAATCCTCGTTGATGCGGGACTCTTCGAGCCCGGCGCCGCTCTTGATCTGCTGTTGACGTTCGTCCATCGCGGTTGGCCCCGTGGGGTGCTGGCATCGGTCGGGCCCCCGGGAACCTCCCGAGGGCTGAAATCCTAGGGGCGCCGTCGGGCGGGCGTGGATCGCCTCACGACGCGCCCTCGGGCCAGAAACGCCAGGGGCGTGGGTCACGCAGGGCCGCGTCGGGGACCAGGCGCCTGCGGATCAGGCCCGCGAGCCGGTCGATCCCCCGCATCTCGGGCGCGCACACACCCAGGTCAGGCGTCCACGCGGGCTGGCCCAGGTCTTCTCGGAGCGCGATGCGCAGCGCCGCCCCCGCGACGCCAAAGGCGTCGGGCTCGGGGGGCTCGTGGGACGCGTCGCCGCACAACAGCGTCAGGTCCGCGCCCCGGGCCACCTCCTTCGCCAATGTCTGCGCGTGCGCGTCCGCCTCCGCCGCGTCCTGTTCGAGACCGGGCAGGTCGAGGCAGCGGACAACCAGTCCATCAAGCTCGAGCATCACGCCCACGTGGTCGCGCGTGGTCCCCGCCTCGTCGGCGACGAGCGAGACCCCTCGACCCGCCAGGGCGTTGACGAGCGTGGTCTTGCCGATGTTGGGCGCCCCCGCGATCACGACGAGCGCTGGCTCCAGACGGAAGCGCAGATGATCCGGGGGCACACACGACTCGGGGGGGGCGCACTCGGGGATGCCCGTCCACCGCTCTGGCTGGGCGAGCAGCAGGTCGATCGCCCGCTCGCTCGGGGCGCTGGCCAGCGCCGCGAGCATGCGCGCCTCGACGGGCGACTCCGCCTCGGGGTACGCGTCGC
>JAJDDH010000031.1 GCA_029260415.1 Phycisphaerales bacterium
AGCTCACCTCGGTGGCGATGTCCTCGAGCGGGTCGTTGAGCTCGCCCGCGAAGCGCCCGGAGACGTCCTGGTTGGTGGTCGAGCGTTCGGCGACGAGCAGGTCGAGCATGTGCAGGGCCAGGGCGATGTGCCTGGCGAAGATCTCGACGAACTGGCGGTCCTCGTCGGAGAAGGCGTTGGGCGACTGGGACTCGATGTCCATGACGCCGATGACGCGGTCCTGGAGGCGGAGGGGGACGGTCAGCGAGCTGCGGGCGCCGGCGAGTCCGGGCAGGTACCGGTCGTCGGCGCTGGCGTCGTGGCAGATGTAGCTCACGCCCGTCTGGGCGACCATGCCCGAGATGCCCGAGCCGTCGGACTCGATGAACAGGTCCAGGTCCTGGATCTCCTCGGGCAGGCCCGAGGAGACGATCAGCTCGAGCTTCTTGCGCCGGTCATCAATCAGGAAGATCGCGAAGTGGTCGAAGTGCAGGATCTCGTGGGTGTAGCGGACGATTTTCTCTTCGAGCAGCTGGAGGCGTTCGTAGGCGTTGAGCTTGCGCAGCTCGTCGGTGTCCAGGCGGACGAGCTCGTAGCCCGCGCGGTCGATGGCGTCCATCTTGCGCTGGGCCCGCCGGGCGTCGGTCACGTCCCGGGCGACGACGGCGATGCTCGCCAGCTCGCCCTTGGCGCCCGCGGCAACGACGGGGGTGACGAAGACGTCGAACGAACGGCCGCTCTCCTCGCACGCGACGTCGAACTTGCACGACAGCGACGCGGGCGTGACGTCCGGGCTGGCCCGGAGGCAGGCGGTCAGGTGCCCCGCCGACTCGCGGGAGACGATCTCGATCTGCTTCTTGCAGCCCTCGCTGAACGCGCGGTAGTAGTCGTTGGCCCACAGGATGCGCCCCTCGGGCGACCCGAGGCAGATTCCCTCACCCAGACAACGCAGCAGCGTCCGGGCGTGGTTCGAGTCCACGCGGTCGAGCATCTCAGCCTGATCGGGCGAGGTGTCCGGGGCGGAATCCTCTGATGGCGACGCGGGATCCGCCTGCGGCGCAAGCTCGACCCGGAACTCGGTCCCGAGCGCTTGACGGATCCGCTGGGCGTCCGCCTCGGTCCCCTCGACCAGCACCAGTCTGGGGTGGGAACGGGTCATCGTTGACTGACGCCCTCGGCGAGCATTCATTCAGTCTAGCTCCGGCTCGGCGGGAGACCGCCCAATCCGCGAATGCGATTCCAACACTGAGTGTCCGCACTCCCTATCGGCCCGGTTCCTGCTGGTATCGTGTGACAAAGATGATCCTCGTCCGAGAAATATCCAAGTCCTACGGCAAGGTCCGCGCGGTCCGGGGCGTCAGCCTCGAACTGGCGACGGGTCAGGTCGCGGGCCTGCTCGGGCCCAACGGGGCGGGGAAAACCACCACCATCCGCATGATCACTGGGGTTTTGCCCCCAGACACCGGCAGCGTGAGCATCGACGGGCTCGACATGGTCACCCAGTCCGCCGGGGCCCGGCGCCTGATCGGTTACCTCCCCGAGTCCGCCCCGCTCTATCCCGAGATGACCCCGATGGGCTACCTGGATTACCGGGGCAAGCTCTACGGGATGGCCCGAAAGCAGCGCCAACGGGCGGCCCTGCTGGCCCTGGACCGCTGCCGCGTCGGGGCGATGGCCCGCCGGAGAATCGGGGCCCTGTCCAAGGGGTACCGCCAGCGGGTGGGCCTTGCCTCGGCGATGCTCCACGACCCGGCGGTGCTCATCCTCGACGAGCCCACCAACGGGCTCGACCCGAGCCAGATCCGCGAGACCCGGGGGCTGATGCGCGAGCTGGCCCAGGACCGGACGATGCTCATCTGCTCGCACATCCTGCCCGAGATCGAGCGGACGTGCGACCGGGTGATCGTGATGGCGGGCGGGCGGGTGCGGGCGGACGGGTCGCCGGGCGAGCTGACGTGCGGGCCCGGGGCGCCGGCGCGGTACACACTGGAGCTGCGGACCAACCCGAGCGCGGACGCGTCGTACGCGGCGGCGCGGCTGGCGCCCGTCGCGGGGGTCGGATCGATCCGGGCGGATGACCGCCAGCCCGAGGACGCCGCGGCTGGGTGGGCCCGCCTGATCGTCGAGGGGCAGCCCGGGGCTGGGGATCTGCGCGAGGCGCTGGGCGGGGCATCGGCCGACGCGGGGCTGTTCGTGCGCGAGCTGACCACCCGGAAGCGTTCGCTCGAGGAGGTGTTCGTGAACCTGGTCGATGAGGCGCAGCTGCCCAGCGCTCAGGAGGGCGACGCGTGAGGGCGACCCTGGCGATCGCGTCGCGCGAGATCGGCTCGCTGGTCCGCCTTCCCGTGGGGTGGGTGGTCATCGCGCTGTTCACGTTCCTGAGCGCGGTGATCTTCGTCAACGGCACCCTGATCCCGGGCCAGCCCGCGACCATGCGGTATTTCTTCGCCAGCGCGTCGTGGATGCTGATCCCTGTCGCGCCCGCGATCTCGATGCGTCTGATCAGCGAGGAGCTGCGCTCGGGCAGCATCGAGCCCCTGCGGACGGCCCCGGTCAGCGACAGCGCCGTGGTCTGGGGCAAGTACCTGGGGGCGGTGGGGTTCCTGGGGCTGATGCTGGCGCCGACGCTGGCGCT